>NZ_DKSP01000167.1:0-12761 GCF_002472745.1 Sphingobacterium sp. UBA7253
GATCTGACAAAAGACCTGGACAATCTATTTTCTCCGATTATAAGGGAAAAAGCACTCTCATTTACAATAAAATTGGCAAACAACCTGCCAAAGACAATACGTACTGACCGCCAGCGACTGGACCAGATCCTACGGAATCTATTATCGAATGCCATCAAGTTTACGAAAGAGGGACAAGTCACACTTTCCGTCTTCCCAAGCGAGGCACAAGATGGACAGATTGCTTTTGCCGTAACTGACACCGGTATAGGAATTGCACCGGACAAACAGGACGTCATTTTTGAAGCTTTTCAGCAGGCTGACGGATCCACACGGCGTAAATTTGGCGGGACAGGTCTTGGGCTTTCGATCAGCCGTGAACTCTCGCGTCTGTTGGGCGGAGAGATCCGTTTAAGTAGCCAGGAAAAAAAAGGAAGTACCTTTACCCTTTTAATTCCCGAAAATCAGGAAGAAAATACTGTTCCGACAACGGAAGAGCTTATACAGTCCATTGCGGAAAACATCGAAGAAACACAGGACATCATAATGTCCAGTAATCCGCATACCGTTGACATTATCCCGCCGGATGTTGATGATGACCGGAATGATATAAAAGAGGACGATAAAGTGATATTGATCGTGGAAGATGATGTTAATTTTGCTAAAGCGCTGCTTAGGTATACCCGGCAGCAAAAGTATAAAGGGGTAGTTATCGTGCGTGGAGACCAGGCAGCTGATGCAGCGATAAGGTATAAGCCTACGGCGATTTTATTGGATATTCAATTACCTGTAAAAGATGGGTGGCAGGTTATGGCAGAGATTAAAAACAATCCAATTACACGTCCGATTCCAGTCCATGTTATGTCATCTTTTGAAGTTAAACGGGAAAGTCTGCTCCAAGGGGCTATCGATTTTATGGATAAACCTATTGCGCTGGAACAAATGGCGCAGATGTTTATAAAAATTGAGGAAGCACTTGCCCGGAATCCGAAAAAGGTGCTTATTGTAGAGGAAAATTCAAAACATGCAGCAGCACTTGCTAACTTTTTGGAAAGCTATGATATCATTTCTGAAATAAAGACTACCGTTACAGAAAGCGTCGACAGTCTCTATTCTGATAAAGCAGATTGCGTTATACTGGACATGGGCGTTCCGGGCAATATGGGATATGACACATTAGACTCGATACGACAAAAACCCGGTTTAGAAAATATACCTATCATTGTATTCACAGGGAAGAATCTTTCGAAATCTGAAGAGCTAAAATTGAAGCAATATGCCGATTCGATTGTCATCAAAACGGCAAATTCCTACCAGCGAATACTGGACGAAGTTGGACTGTTTTTGCATTTAGTAGGAAACCATCCTGGTGAAGAATGGTCAAAAAAATCGTCTTTAGGAACCATCAGAGAAGTACTGCAAAATAAAAAAGTTCTTATCGTCGATGACGATATACGCACTATTTATTATCTCTCTCAAGCGCTTGAAAGGTATCAGATTAATGTTGTTTCTGCAATGGACGGAAAGGAAGGTCTAGACAAAATTGAAGAACACGATGATATTTCTGCTATTCTTATGGATATGGTGATGCCCGAAATGGATGGGTATGAAACGATTAAAATGATTCGTCAAAATCCCCATTATAGTGAAATACCGATAATTGCCATAACAGCAAAAAACATGATCGGTGACAGGGAAAGGTGTATCATAGCCGGGGCCTCTGATTATATTTCAAAGCCCGTGGATACCGATCAATTGCTTTCATTATTACGTGTATGGTTATACAACTGATTAAAATATGGACAATAAAAAATTGATTCTGATCATCGATGATGAACCTTATAATATTTTTGCCCTAAAATTGGTTCTTAAGTCAAAAGGTTATGCTGTACTAAGCAGTGCTTCCTTAGCAGGAGGGCTTGAAATACTCCATCAGCATAAAAATATCAATATCGTGCTGATGGATATGATGATGCCTGAAATAGATGGATATGAAGGCATTGCCAGGATCAGGGGATCCAGCGAAATATTTAACGATGTTACCATAATTGCGGTTACTGCTCAGGCCATGTCCGGTGACCGGGAAAAATGCCTAAGTGCTGGCGCAGATGGTTATATTTCTAAACCTATAGATATCGACGAACTTATTCCGCTGATCGAAAAATTTTAAGAATGGAAAAGAAGAAAATATTATTGTTTGACGATGACAAACAATTGCTGGAGATGATTTCTATGATATTGGAGAGCTTCGGATATTCAGTAGCTGTGTCCTCTACCTCCCACGACGTGATAGAAAAGGTTACTGAGACAAAGCCTGACTTAATTTTAATGGATAACTGGATACCATCCATTGGAGGAATTGAAGCGACTCAGTTACTCAAAAACCATCAGGAATTCAAGAGAATACCGGTAATTTATCTTTCCGCGAACAAAGATATAGAAAGCTTGGCTAAACTGGCAGGAGCTGATGACTACCTGGAAAAACCATTCGACATCGTCGATCTGGAGAAGGTGATCAATAAAATGCTAAATTTAAATTATTAAGATCTTTTACTCCCCAAAAATTTATCAATCTGGGGCACCAATTTTATTATTTTAGGGATTAACGACATACTTGATATTTGCACTAATGCTTTACCTGGTATAGACACTATGCTATCACAGCGATTTCAAGTATTAAACGATCTATATTGCGTAGTTTATCAGTTAACGAAACCGATCCCAAGAAGGTTCACTTTATATATTTATTAAAAGATGAATAAAAACCAAATTACGCAGGATCGGTATCAAGGTATACTTATCGTTGCATTCGCAATTGTTGCACAACAGGGGCCCGAGGATCTTCCGAACGATGTGCCGGACAATCCTGAAGAGGAAATATTTGAAAATGAACCCGATGAAACTCCAGAAATGCCCGATCAGGATGATTTAGGCATCGACGAAGAACTGGGAAACGAAGAAGAAAATGAATTTCCTGAAATTGACGAACAGGAAGAAGACGAAAGAGAGATTGATGAACGAGAGATTGATGACCGTGAGGAAGCCAACGACGGAGAGTTAGCTAACGATGGAAGAACCATTTAAGATCAAACTGTCTTTTTATTTTATGAAATAACCAACGCGTTAAAGCTATATTTGACCGTTGGTTATTAAATGGATACAACATAGGCATCTGCCATCCCCTCTCCTATAGGCATCAAAGCAACCTTTCAAATTGAACTCAGAGGCTCGAACTGCATCAAAATGTGCTCCAGTAATGGAACTTTTATTTTGGACATCTGCTCCATGATAATTTTTGAGATCTGCTGACAACTCATTTTACCCTGCGAGACTACCTTTTTTTCTTCAGCCATTTTCACAATATTTCACCCTAGCTCCAACAGGTTTCGTTTCTAAAGAGAATCTAGATTATACCGTAGTGGAAGTTCCTGGCGCTAAACAGCAAGAACTTTACGATAATGTATTAAAATCGATCAATAGCTTATATTCCAACCCCAAAGAAGGCCTGACTTTGGTTCCCGGGCAGGCGATAACTTTAGCAGCTTACCAACAAAGAGGACTTAAAACATCCGCTATTGCTTACTATGATGTCGATTACACCTTGTCTTTTTTATTTAAAGATGGAAAAATAAGAATCAATAGTCCAACTTTCAGTGCTCAAATTATGAATTACAACGGTACTTGGAATAAAATGAACGTGAAAAAATTTTATTTCAAAGGCAACGGTAGCCCCAAAAATGAGAAAAAACATCAATTCGTAAACGCGTACTTTAATGAGCTGATCAAATCTATTCTTGAAAAATCAACCAATATTGATAATTGGTAATATCGATGTATTTGTTCTCTTCCTGACAATAAACTTGCGAGCTTTCATCCCATTTTTCCGGTTTTAATTCTAGAAATAATATCATTCAACGCCTTTAAAAGACATAATAACGCCAGAATATTTATCGTGATCTGCACCAATATAAGATAAATCAATACCGGATAAATTTTTATTGTTCACAGCTTCTTTAAATAGCGTATAATTCATTTTTTCGACCCTATTATTCCAGTCTTCATCCGATGTTGGCTTAATTGATTCCAAATCTTTCATTTCAAACATCGCACGATCCGATATTTTTTTAGACCGTTGGACAAAAATTGTATCTCCTTCTATCTTTAGAATCTTAACCCAACCTGCTGGTAAACCTTGGATGTTATTTCCTTCAGCATCGGTAAAGAAACTTGCACCATATAGTTGTCCTGCCTGTAGTTGTTGAGCCGATTGAGCAAGACTTTCTTTTTCATTCCGATATTTCTTACCATCTATGTTCAGTTTAATACCATAAATAATAGAGCCGATAATTGCTATCGATGCCATAATCAAATACCCTTTCCAAAGTTTGAAATACGGAATTTCTAGTGTCTTCTTAAATTTCTTTACCTCTTCTTTTATTTCAGGCGAATAATTTCTTGCGTGGATGACCTGCCCGTATTGATTGACTAAACGAGACATTTTTACCAGACCTCCTCCAACTGGAAACCCTAAAAATTTGGTCGCAGGTGTAATGATACTAAGATTGAAATTCTGCGCTATGGTCTCATTTTTTAATGTTGCAATGATATTTTTACTTCCTAAAACGTACTCGTAACGTGTATAAATGAACAGCATAAATGGAATGAATTATAACTATAACGGTTCGAAATTAAGAAAAAATTCCTCCTGTAACAATCCTGTGTCAATTAACTAATTAGTACAGAAACAGATAAATTTATTTGATATCCTACGCGTATCTGAACCATCTCGTGTAGGATCTTTGCGATGAAGCTGGCTGTCTAATTAAAATGCTGACAGGCTTTGATAAGGTAATTTGATTCGATTGCTGATTATACCGAATATTTGTATATTAGGATAAATACAAATATTACAATTATGTCATCCAAGATTTTCCTGCAATCTTTACAAAGTAAATTAAAAGGCGGTAACGCCCGCTCTATTCATTTAAATGCATTGCCAGGAAGGTTGGCCACACGGTTAGACCTGCAGCAGCTCGACCTCATTGAGGATGGTCTAGCCAAATCATTTTTAGATACCTTGTTGACCAAAGCAAACTTTGAATTTAAGATTTCATTTGATACGATAGATCTCAATGAAAAAGATACGGAGACTCAAAAGAAACTAACCTTAATTTCTAAACGACTGAACTCCATCATCATAGAAAATGAAGATTATTTTAAAGAACATGGGATGAAGACCCTCGGATTTGGCTATCCTATTCTTATAAAAAGATCCTCAAAAGATCCTTCTAAGATCATAAAAGCCCCATTATTCATTTGGCAACTAGAGGCCGTTAAATCTAAAAACAAAGTCAATGAATGGTCGTTTTTGCGAAATAAAGCGATTCATGCAAATGGAAAAATAGTGGATTCAGATATTCACCCGATTAGTATCAACGAGGTCCTCCTTTCTTTTATCAAAAGTGAAGATGACATTACATTACCCAATCTGACCAATGAAGCCTTAGATGACGCGCTGATTGACAACAACGAGTTAGTGAACGCTTGTGCTGAAGTACTGGAAGCACTCAATTCAAATAGTAAAGAGCAGATACTTGAGGTGCTAGGCAAAAACTTTGAAACAGCTATCAATGTATTACCCGAAGCATCCCAGATAGATGCTATCGCCAATAACAAAGCTTACATTCATTTTGGTGGTGTTTTTGGTTTGTTCAGAGCGCAAAAAGAAAGTATTATCACCGACATTTCCCGCTTATTGGATCGCTTCGATGCCTTTGAATTTGATGAGCTTAAAGTGGAAAATCTATCGACAACACCTTTCAGCGCCGTAGATACAGACCCAAGCCAACAGGCTATAATAAGTGCTCTTGGAAATGAACCGAACCAAATAATACAAGGCCCTCCGGGGACAGGAAAAAGTCAATCATTAACTGCGCTGATCACAAATGCCCTTGCCAATGGACTGAAATGTCTTGTCGTCTGCGAAAAGAAAACAGCGCTTGATGTCATTAAAGCAAATATCGAACGTACGAATCCTCAGATCGGTGCTCTGGTAGGTGTAATTGATGATGTAAACGATGCGCGTGAAGCAATCGTGGATTCCGTCAGGGATCGTCAGATCGGAGTTCCGTTTTACATCTCAGTAAGACAAGCTCAAAACCAGTATGATGCGATAAAATCAAAACTCAAGGAATCGGCTGAACTTATTAATGCACAGCATGCTGCCTTAGCTCAAACGGTCTACGGCGATAAGAGTTGGTCGCAGATCGTCGGACGGTATTTGGCCTTATTAAAAACCTTTAATCAAGTACCGCTTAAGAATATTATACCGAAAGAGGATTTTAATTTTGCTCAGGATCATACAGAACTGGAAAGGACACTTGTTGTTCTAAAGCGTAGCCATAATTTATTTAAGCAATCGCATCAGGTTCATGCCATATTTAGACCATTGGCAGACGATCTATTTATAGATCAACAGGTTGGGCCATCACGTGCAAGAATTGAGGATTTTATTGCATACGCTCATAAACAGCTACCAGGTATTGAACAGCTTATTGCTGAACTTCAAGTGAGTGGAAAGCAGTGGGCTGATGATTTTTCGAGTGGCATCCCCGCCATAATGCAGCAGGATTTTAAGTCCTATATGGCATTTTGTATTGGAGATTCAGTGAAAGAAGACGTATTACCATCCACTTTTCCTCAGGAACAGCGGATCAACGAAATTGCCTTAGCATTACAAACAGTTCGGATTAAAGCGCAGCAATTTTTCAAGCAATATGAAGATGCTTTGCAACAACATTATAGCAGCTATCATTCATCGCTAAGCAATGCAATATCAACTTATCTTGCCTACGCTGAATCAAGCATTGCTCAATATGGAAAGAACTTATTAGATAATAGTAGTGGTGCAAGATTTAAAACAAGTTTGTTGAGTATATTTTCAAGAAAGCATAAACAGATAAAACAAACGAGAATCGAATTAAAGAATCGCATCGCGCAGGTAAGATCAGCCCATGTTGAGAAATATTATATAGAACATCAATATAACGATCACTTGGAAACAAGTGATTTATCTATTTACCTAAACAATATTGATAAACTCCGAAAAAAGCTAGCCGCTTGGAAAAAGCAATACCCGATTACGATCAGTAGCTATTTGGCTAATATTACAAATCATCATTTTCATACTGAAGTGAGTGAACTAAAAACGCAAATAGCTCCCCTGATTCAAAAATTGGATAGTATAGAGCAAGTGCTGATCGCTGATTATAATATCATTCCAAGGACTCCTGTTATTGATATCAATGGGTTGATTGAGGCAGTACCTTATCTAACTGAAAGAGTAACTTTTCAATTAAGGTATTTTAATAATTTTCGTGACTATTACGCGGCACGCTCTGATGCCTATCGAAGTCTACAAAACTCGTTTGACGAAATTGAAAGTAACCAATTAACAGGAAATATTACGGATGGTGTATTTTTACAATATATAAATCTTCAAACCGCACAGGAACAATGTGATAAGATTAAGCATACCATCACAACGTTCAATGAACATATGAGTGATTTCCGTATCTACCATGAATGGAAATCATTTTTCCTTTCAGTGGATGAAGCGCAGCAAAGGCTTATTACAAGAATCAGCATACATCTTAAAGATCATTGGGCTGATGCATTTGAATGCTGGTATTTGTATTGGATACTCACGACAAATGAACCCCAGGAATTGCCAAAAAGCGATTACCAACTACAACAATATCGGCAGCAGAAACAAGAGTTTAATAATGCGCAGCTGAATAGCATTATTGCTTTGTGGACGGAAAAACAGGCTGACGCCGTCGGACATTTTAAAGCCAGAGGACAAAACATAAATAGTTTGTTTAACAAAAAGGGAGCTAAGGGAATGCGTCGCAATTCACTCCGCACTATTGTGAACAGAGAATTTGAACTATTTACTGATTTTTTTCCAGTATTGTTGGTCAATCCTTCGGTCTGCAGTTCCATCTTGCCGCTACAGGAAGGAATTTTTGATGTGGTCATATTCGATGAAGCCAGTCAGCTGCGTCTTGAAGATACTTACGCTGCCCTGATCCGTGGAAAAGCTAAAATTGTTTCCGGTGACAAGCATCAGATGGCTCCCTCCTCTTACTTCGAAGGAAGTGGAGCGCTACTTGACCCGATTGATGATGAAACAGAAGATTACGAAGATGAATTTTCAGATCGGACTGCGCTACAGGCTGCTCAGCTTAACCTCGCAGACAGTGAATCCTTACTAGCTTATGCTGTAGACAAAGGGTTCGTTGAATCTTATTTAAAAGTCCATTACCGCTCGAAACACCCTTATCTTATCGACTTCTCCAATCATGCATTCTACGGGAATAGGTTAATGCCTGTTCCGGCGAAGGAGCACTACACGCCTATCGAATATTTACAGATTGATGGTTTATATGAAGGGCAAGTAAATAAACAAGAGGCATTGCAAGTGGTCGAATTGTTACAACAGATCATGAAGGAAGCTAAAGACAGTATTCCAAGCGTGGGTGTTGCTACGTTCAATATTTACCAACGCAACTTGATCCTTGAGGAACTGAGTGCAGTTCGCCAGAATGACCCTGCATTCGACAGTTTAATGGCGCAGGCGGGAGATTCATTCTTTGTTAAAAATCTCGAAAACATTCAGGGCGACGAACGGGATATTATCATTCTATCCACAACATTTGGGCGAAAAGCCGACGGTTCGTTTAGTCAAAACTTTGGTCCGATTATACAAGGTAAAGGACATCGCATGTTGAATGTAATCATCACTCGAGCGCGGTCAAAGGTATATGTATGTACTTCTTTCCCGCAGGAGTATGTTGGTCAGTACCCAAATCTTATCCAACAGAAGGGCAATAAAGGCCGTGGTATTATGTACGCTTACTTTACCTATGCGAAAGCGGTAAGTGAGGGTAATGACGAATTGCGAAAGGGCATTCTCCAGCTATTGAGTCAGTATTGTACAGATAAACTGTATGAGCCAGCAGAATTTAGCTTGGGGTCTGAGTCTCCATTTGAAGATGAAGTATTCGAACAACTTGCACAGCATATCGGTGCCGATCGTTTAGAACAGCAGCATTCCGTAGGCGGTTTCCGGATTGATATCGTTGTCAAATCAAAAACAAGCCACAAACCACTCATCGCAATAGAGTGTGATGGCGCGAAATATCATAACAGTCCGGAAGCTTATGCTTGGGACAGTTTCCGACAGGAGCAACTTGAAAGATATGGTTTTGTATTTCATAGGATATGGTCAATTAAATGGTGGGATGATGCCGATGGAGAGCTGAAGCGACTACTTGATTTTATTCGTCAACAGGATGAAGAAGAGGCAAATTTGAACAACCACGTGCATGTGGCAACGAAAATCAATATAAATGATAATTAGCGAATCGCCATTGATAGAACCGATAATTCGCAGGTAACCAGCACAAATAATGTTATCTCATTGGTTCCCGACTCCTATTAAAGGTTATCGAGGCAACAATCGTAACCACAATAACCTTTAAAAGGGAGCTATTCACACCAAATGACGAAGTCTGATCTCACGTGCAGGCTTGATAACTTAAAAGATGCATATTAATTATCGCTTTTGATGACATTACTCCTACAGCACTAAATCTAGTTTCGCCAAAAAATCAGGTGGTCAATTTGCAACTAAGAATCGCATGGTCATTTGATACGAAATTTACATATAATAGAAGTTACTCGATATCCTAAAAATACACAGGGTAAAATACCTAAAATCAGCAATACCCAAAACCATATAGGATTTTCAGCCGACAACCATAGCCAACCCACGACCAGTATTATTAAACCACCAACTATAAGATTTTCTCTTGGCTTGCCCCCTATCCTCGTAGTAGCCATTCCACCCAACACACAACTAAACCAAACACAAAAAAGTTTGATGATAAATTGGGAAAAATTGGTGGCAGCGATTTCCTTACTGGTAAATATTTCTAAAGATGACGTGAACAGCAAGCCTTGCATTTTTGCAAAAACAGAACTCATTAATCCTATCGTTCCGAATCCAACTATGACGGAAAATATCTTTCTAAAATTCATTATCTAATTGATTTTAAAATTTAACTGGTCTTTCGTTAATACAATTGGATCAATCATTATTTTTTGCACATCAGCCTCAGAGGCGGCTCTGAATGAATGGACAAAACAGTTTAATTTTTCTTTACTATCAGGGATAAATGATGCTGAATTATTTTTTGCATTAGCCTGAAATTTCTGAATTATTGGCTGCATCATGGTATCATAATTGCAACAAGCCGTTTTTAAATCATTCGGATTTTGATGAATAAAATGAGCTAGCGCCTTTGCTCCATAAATTGATAATGATGCTCCCATTCCCGATAGCGCAGTGGGACAATACCCCGCATCTCCCAATAAAACCACATTACGATTTACTAAAGTGGATGAATTTACCATCCCCATTTTATCAATAAACATTAGACCGTTATCCGCGAAGCGACCTAACAAATGCTGTATATCTTCATTATACCCAGCAAAAGATGTTTTGAGTATTTCATTAGCTTTATTTTGAACAGATGGTAAATCTCCTGTATTATGTAAATAGCACTGAATGGCTATTTCATCGGAAGCAATGGGATAAATAGACAGCATCTTATTCACATCAATATAGATATTGAATTTGCCAACCTCATAAGAATGATGCTCTTTCAATCGTCCACCCATATAAACAAATTTAAAATCCTCTAGCGTACTTTCCGGAAAATAATTTTGTCTTGTCGTAGAGCGTAACCCTTCTGAAACGATAAGGAGATCGGCCTCCAACACAGTTCCGTTGTTGAGTAATATTTGGACTTTGTCTTCATCATGCATTACGTTTTCAACAGAAGATGAAAAATGAATACTCACTTCATTTTTTACTTCGTTGTATAAAACGTGATGCAATCCGCCTCGCGTTATCAGAACGGAACGTTCAATATTCTCGTTCATTTTCTCATAGCTAAGACTTTGTATAATTGAATCGTCTGACTCCCTGAAATTTACAAATTCAGAGGGTGACGATGCTTGTTGTAATTGTTCTGCTAATCCTAATTCTTCAATAATACGAACGCCAAAACTCTTAAGCGAAATAAGAAATCCGGACTTACTGAATGATGCCGCTCTTTCCAAAACAGTCACCTTATGCCCTTGTTTGCTCAACAGTTTTGCAACAGTCAATCCAGCGATGCCACCTCCTGAAATAATAATATTTTTTTTCATTTTTTTCATTTTTATACAGCAAATATCTTTCTATATTTACAGATAAAATAGCCCAAATTAAACTAATAATAGTCCAAAAAATTATGTTTGATGAAAAGCGTAAAATGAGAAAACTTGCTGAAAAACTTGGCATCTCCTTATCTTCCATTGAAAATGAGATAAAATTTTTGAATTTCAACGAATTGAACATTGTGGACTTGATGCCCGAGATGTTAATAATGGTTCGCTCTTTAATTGCCAGCAAGACTTTTGCTTATAAAAGAAAACCAATCAGGACAATAGAAAAAGGACTACTCATTTCGTTTCAAAATATTCTTATTAACAAAAAATCGGCAAATGCCATTAGTAAAAGATCTTTGAACAATCAGCCTCATGTTCGTATTATACCTTCACATTTGGAAAGTGAAGTGTTATTTCCTAAAGATGTCCACGTACAGCAAATCAGCATTTTAGTTGAGCTGGAATACCTGAAACATTTTGTAGGAAATGATGCAGATAAATTGTCTTATCTTTTTGATATAGAAAAAACCTTTTGGATAGAAGAATTTTTGTCACCTGAAATGACTGATTTAATTGCTCAATTAGCTGACCTTTCAATAGAAAACATTTTACCGCAAGCTTTTTATCGGTTAAAAGCACTTGAACTTATTTATCTGCTTTTCAGCAATTTATTAAAAAGAAAAAAAACAGATTATTTCCATCTTAACAACGCTGAAATTGATGCGGTTTATTTGGTTCGGAATACGATAGCATCAAATCTGGAAAAATCCCTATCTAAAGATGAACTGGTAAAAATAGGTGGAATGAATGAGCTAAAACTAAGAAGGATTTTTACACAAGTTTTTGGAAAAGGAATGTACGAATATTACAATCATCTTCGTATGCAAAAAGCAGCAAGACTATTACAGCAGGAAAATCTTTCAGTTTCAGAAGTTGGCTATCAAGTAGGATTTAGCAATCTGAGTTATTTCGGAAGGTTGTTTGAAAAACACTTTGGATTAAAACCAAAGAAGTGGCAGGATAAAAATAGAATGTAAATACCTTATCCCTTTGCAAATTCTACTTTACCGGAGAAATCAGAGGTTGAGAGCTCATCTTTTATTTTGATCTTCGTGTGCATACGCTAGCCGTTTAAAGTTGCTCGTTGACCAATATTTACCAATAGATAAACCTATATGCCACAGCTCTTGTTCTTTCTTAAATATTTAGAACCATGATATATACGGTTTATGCAGATCAGCAGTATCAAGGCAGGAAAATCCCTCTGTTAGCAGTATTTATAATTGTAAAAAAAGATCACAAAAATAAAGTACAAAGGAGTGTAGTGACACTGAAAGATACAATTACCACAATTTGATCATTTATTTTTACTAAATTAATTAGTATTTTTGATCCATGAAACCTCTTGAAGTCTTTTGCCGTAATCGCGTTATGTATGTCCAAATGACTGTGCATGATAAAAGCATGGGCATGAAAGACTATCATCTTTACAACAAAAATGG
>NZ_DKSP01000212.1:0-23393 GCF_002472745.1 Sphingobacterium sp. UBA7253
GCGCCACTTTGGATCGGTGCAGGCTTATTGATGTTTATGGATGCTTCCATCAATGTGACGATGGAGCCCTTTCGGGCGCTGATCGGTGATAATCTGCCGAGCAGTCAGCGAAGTTTGGGCTTCTCGGTACAGACCTTTTTAATCGGGATTGGCGCTGTTCTTGGCTCGCTACTTCCCTTTATGTTGACGAAGTATTTTCATGTAGCAGGAACTTCTGAAGCCGGGCAAGTACCGAGTAATGTTATCTACTCCTTTTATGTAGGCGGTTTTGTCCTGCTTCTAACGGTGTTATGGTCTGTGTTCAAAACAAAAGAGTACTCACCAGCAGCGCTTCAGACTTTTTCGGATGCGGTTGCTATTGAACAGGATGCGACACCAAAGTTTGGCTTGCGTTCTATCTTTAGTGATATCGGTAAGATGCCATTGATCATGCGCAAATTGGGCTGGGTCCAGTTTTTCTCCTGGTTTGCCCTTTTTATGATGTGGGTGTATACAACTCCTGCTATTGCTGATTCGGTTTTTTACCTGCGGGAAGGAAATCGGCAGGATCTCTATATGGAGGCTGCCAATTGGGTAGGTGTGCTTTTTGGTATTTACAATGGAGTCTCGGCCTTGTATGCCTTGTTTATTCCGCGGATAGCTAAACATTTTGGGCGTGGAAAAACACATGCTCTTGGGCTTTCCATTGGTGGGCTTTCGTTAATTTCATTATTTCTGATCAAAGATGCCAATCTACTGATTCTTCCTATGATCGGTATTGGTATCGCTTGGGGAAGCATTTTGGCAATGCCTTATGCAATTTTGAGCGATCATTTGCCTTCGGGTAAAATGGGGGTTTATATGGGGCTATTTAATTTTTTCATTACCCTACCTCAGATTGTGTGTGGATTTTTTGGCGGAATGATCATCAAATATTTTTTTCATAGCCAATCCATTTACGGCTTGTTGTTGGCCGGCATATTTATGTTGCTGGCGGCATTCTTTGTTCCAAAGCGTAAGAATTAAGTGCATGCCATTATCGTAGACGTAGGCTAAACCTTCTACGTCTACGTGTTTTTGCCTCGCTCGGGTTCCTCAATTGGATTTTCTTGGTCCCTTCTATTTGTCCCCGATTCTTTCTTTACCTAGGGGCGATTTCTATCTTTATCAGTGCCGATATTCTTTCGGCATCTCGGCAACAGTTTTTACGCCATTGGAATAATCTTCTTCCTGGTGCTAGAACTGGTGTTTATCACTTGCTGTTTTCAAGAATATAGCTGCTTGGCGACATGCCATAGTGCTTATGAAAGTCCCTTGAAAAATTGGATTGCACGGTATAACCGACCATCGTTGATACCTGGGTGATGTTATATTCTTTTTGGGTGAGTAGTTCTGCCGCCTTTTTCAACCGTGAAATATTGATCAATTCATTGGGTGTGAGGTCGGAGAGTCCTTTGATTTTACGGTAAAGGGTTGGACGGCTCATATGCATCAATTTGGCGAGTTCATCCACATTGAGATCTATCGTTGAAATATTCTCATAAATAACCGTATTCAGCTGACTGATAAAATCTTTGTCTGGTGCTGAAACGTTAATATCCATTAAGTTGGAACTGGAAGAATTGGTCAGGTAATTCTTGATAATTTTACGGTTTTTGAGGATGTTGCGTATCTGTACCATGAGGAATTCAAGCGAAAAAGGTTTTTCGATATAGGCATCGGCACCATTTTTTAATCCCTGAATTTTTGAATCCAGCGCATTTTTTGCCGTTAGAAAAATAACGGGAATATGGCTATACAGAATATCTGTTTTGATGCGTTTGCATAGCGCCAGACCATCCATAATGGGCATCATAATATCTGTTAGTACAAGTTGTACATTCTCTTGGTCTAATATTTCGAGGGCCTCGGCACCGTTCCCTGCCCGTAGAACAGTGTAGCTGGTTTTCAATTCTTTATTGAGGTAGGCCAGTATTTCTTTATTGTCCTCGACGAGCAGAATCACCGGCTTTTCTTCCTCCTGTTCATCGGATTTATCATTCAATACATGATCGTCGTTATCTTCCTGAAAAGATTTGATGTCGAGCGATTGTTCTTGAAAAATTGGGATCGATAGCAGGAAGATATTGCGGTTTTCCTCCAGATGTACAAGAGATAAGTTTCCTTGGTGCAATTCGACCAAGGAGCGAGATAAAGGAAGGCCAATGCCCGTCCCCGTATCTTTATCGGATTCATTTAAGCGATAAAATGGTTCAAATATTTTCTCCCTTTTCTCAAAGGGAATGAGCTCACCATCATTCTTAAACTCGATATTAAACATAATATCATCGCTATTAAAAGGGAGGAGTTTGACATAGACTTCTTGATCCGCATATTTGATAGCGTTGTGGATCAGGTTGGTAAAGATTTTTCGAAGGGCTTCTTCATCCACATAAGCCGTGAGACTGATACGCGGGAGACTGAGGTCATAGTGCAACTGTCTATCTTTTGCAAAATAATTTAAATCGTGAAATACTTCGGATAGGAGTGCGTTGATATCCGTTTTAGTAAAAATAAGGCTCATATTGTTAGTTTCTGCTTTTCTAAAATCCAGTAATTGGTTGGTGAGGCGAATTAATCGCGCCGTGTTTTTTTCAATCAGCGCAAGGTCTTTGGCTGTGTCGCGATCGGTAAATTTATGGTTATTGATTATTTTCTCAAGGGGCATTTTGATCAGCGTGAGTGGCGTACGAATTTCGTGGGCCAGGTTTGTGAAGAATTCCAGCTTGAGGTTATATATTTCCTGTTCTTTTTTTCGTTCATAACTATCCATCTTTTGGGCGTTGTTGGCCTTTATAAGGAGAAAGTAATACCGTAATACGAGCAGTGCAATGGTGCCGAAGCTCAAAAAATAAAGTAAGTATGCCCAACTTGACTGCCACCAGGGTGGCGAAACGATGATGAGTAGTTTTTTTTCATCCGGATTCCAGACGCTGTTGTTATTTGCACCTCTGAACTTAAACGTATAAGTGCCCGGAGGAAGTTTATTGTAATAGATCTTTTGATTGCCTGTAATATCGGTCCAATCTTTATCGTAACCTTCCATGATATAACGATAAGGATTGCTCTTTGGGGAAACAAAGCTCAAGGCGGCGATATTGAAGCTAATATTGGAATTGTCGTAGGTCAGTTGGATCTCTTCTGATAGGGAGATGGATTCTTTCAGTATGCCATTTTCACGAACCGGTACGCTCACATTGTTAATCTGAATGCCGCTGATGAATATAGGTGGAATAAAGCTGTTCTTAATGGATTTTGTGGGGTTGAAGCTAACCATTCCTTTAATCGTCCCGAAATATAAAGTTCCGTCGCTATCTTTATAAGCCGAATTATAATTAAACTGATCTGCGGGAAGCCCGTCTCTCGATGTATAGATGACCCTACGCGGGACACCTTCATCCAGTCTGACCAGTCCACCACCGGTAGATATCCAGATGCTCCTGTTGTCATCTTCCAGGACCTTGAATACCTGATTGGAAGGTAAACCGGATTCGGTCAGATAATTGGTGAAGTGCCCATCACGACGGTATTTTGAGAGGCCGCTTTCGGTGCAAAACCACAAGTTATTTTTGCTGTCTTCAAATAGACCGTTGACGTAATTATTGACAAGTGTATTTTGTTTACCTTGTTCGGATAACAGGTGCTGAATTTCTCCCGAACTGCGGTTATATTGGTAGACTCCACTACCGTAGGTGTTGATCCAAAGTATACCATATTCATCTTCATAAATGCCTTGTATCCATGCGGTAATTGGAAGGAGGTCAAAACTGCCGCTATTTTTGTTGTAGCGGTATAGTGCGCGGTCTGTCCCGACAAACATGCTGTTGTCTTTAGACTTATAGAGGCATACGGCAAAGCTGCTTTGTAAGGGGCCTTTGCCGATACGGTCATAGTGTTTTTTTAGTTTTCCGGTTTTTACGTCGAGAATGTCTAGTCCATGTGTTGTGGAGCCTACCCAAAGATCGTCGCCGATTGTTGCCAGGCCATGAACATTGTTATGCGCTATACTTCCTTTTTTTCCATTGGCAAGGAAGTGCTGAATCTGTTGTGTTTGAGCATCAATTTTGTTCAGGCCACCATCTTCTGTTCCTATCCAGAAATTTCCATAGCGATCTTTTTTGATATCGTGTACAATATTGCCTGATAGGGCCGATTTTCCGAATCCGGATAGATACTTTTTGAAATTGTCGAATTGGTTGCTGTATTGGTTAAAGCCGCCGAAAAATGTTCCAAACCAGATATTGTCTTCACGGTCCCGATAGAAATTCAGGACAGCATTGTCAGATATGGCAAATGGATTGAGCAGATCTTTTTTGATGTGCTGGCTCTGACCTGTGTGAATATCATAGGTATATATTCCAGTTTCTGTTCCGATCCAGTATATCGACTCCGTCTGTTGAATAATACAGTTTGCCTGGATGACTTTATTGGGGTAATGATTTGCAAATAGATTTTTTAACCGGCCATTTTTGAAATCAAACAAATAAGCCGAATTGATTGTCCCAACCATCAATAGGGAATCATTGATGGCGTAAACGGTTTTTGTATTTGCCAATGCTTTTCGATCGATCTTTTTAAGGTCAACTTCGACAAATTTGCTCGTATTTACCTGGTACCGTTGTATGGTACTGTTATTGTCCGTTGTCCACAACCCGCCTTTCTTGCTGCTGGTAATCGCTACAATGGTATTTTTGTTCTGATCAAATGGAATTATTTCTGTTGTATAAGAATTATAGCGATAAAGTTTTCCGTTCGAAAGCAGCCAGATAAAACCGGCGTATTCGTGTATGGCATTTACTTCACCGATTGGTACTCCCCTGAATGGTGTGAAATTTTCTTTAATAGGATCGTAACAATAGGTACCGCGTGTGGTTCCCACCCATAGTATTCCTTTGCTGTCTGTGAGAATACTTAAAATGGACGAACTTCCGATACTTGTAGAGTCTGAAGCATTGTGTCTAAATATCTTAAATTGATTGCCATCAAAGCGATTGAGACCATTCCTTGTCCCTAACCATAGAAAACCCTGAACATCCTGTGTAATACATTTGACCGTGCTATTGGAGAGACCGTCGTGGGTTTGATAATTTTTAAAATAGATCGATTGTGCCTGCACGTTAATACATGCTAGCAAGATATATAAAAGGAGTATGGTGGTTATTCTTTTCAAAACTGATTACGTTGAACTAAAAATAGTCAATTAAAAGATAAAAAAGAGTTTTACTGATACGCTTTGATATAAAATTGAGACGCTCTGATTGGACTAGCTACAAGGATTTACGCATTTTTATAAAACAATAATAACCAAATATAAACGTATGTTTCGCCCTAGAATTATGACAGGTAAGTCCTGTGTCCTTGTTTTTCAGTTTGTTAGGTTTTTGTTTTTACATGTGAGACATGATGTTCACGATGCTTTGGTTTTGAATTTTGGCTTTAAAGGCCTTGATACCGAGCGCTACGTCTTTGCCATTATTGGGGAAGACTATACGCATTTCAAAAGGGCTTTGGAGCCTAAAAAATATCATTAAAAATCACTTAGTATCATTTGTGTATCCTAGATGCACGATATAAAAATCAATTAAACCACCAATCAAAAAGCGTATGAAAAATAAACTACTTGCACAATGCGTAATGACGCTTACATTTTTGCTTGTATCTTTTATTGTAGTTGCCCAGACGAAAGTCTTGAAGGGAAAGGTTGTAGATGAGACTCAAGGTCCATTGGCAGGAGCTACAATTAAGGTAAAAGGGGGAACCGCGGCTACAACAACAGACACGGAAGGTTCCTTTACATTTACTGTTCCCAGTGAAGCGAAAACGCTGGAAGTATCCTTTATTGGATACACTTTAAAAGAAGTACCCATTGTGGGAAACGATATCACCGTAGCGCTGGAACCTAGTGCCGGTCAGGGTCTAGATGAGGTCGTTGTGATCGGTTATGGTACCGCCCGTAAAAAAGATCTCACGGGGTCTATGGTCACTATTGGAGCGAAAAACTTCAATAAGGGGATCATGACGAGTCCCGATCAATTAATACAAGGAAAGACACCAGGGGTTATGGTGATTAATAATACGGGGCAACCTGGCGGATCAACCACAGTACGTATCCGTGGAAACTCATCGATCCGTGCCAGTAACAACCCATTATTTGTGCTGGATGGTGTGCCTATGTCGGGTAATTCGCCTCTGCCTGAAGGAAGAGGAGGCTTTTCTTCCGACAGAGGAAATCCTTTGACTTACTTGAATCCGGGTGACATTGCTAGTATGGACATCCTTAAAGATGCATCGGCTACGGCAATTTATGGTTCACGTGGGGCAAATGGCGTTGTCATTATTTCGACGAAAAGAGGTAAAGTAGGGCAGCCCGAGGTTTCTGTAGGAGCCTCTGCAGGTGTTTCGACCATGCGGGAATATCCGGATGTGTTAGATGCTGCTCGATTTAGAGAAGCGTTGAAATATTATACACCATCTGAAGTCGCAAATGCTGATTTTGGTGGCAATGAGGATGCCTTTAAAGCGATCACAAGAAAAGCGATCACGCAAAATTACTATGCTGATGTAGCTGGCGGAACTGAGTATGGTAAGTATCGCCTTTCAGGTGGATATTTAAACCAAAACGGTATTATTCGTGGATCACAGCTGAAGAAATACACAGCCAATTTTAACGGGAATTTCCGTTTTCTGGAAAACAAACGATTGGGATTGGATTTTGCAGTCTTTTTGACGCAAATGGATAATAAATACGCACCGATCAATGCGATGGTAGGTTCGGAAGGAAATGTGATTTCTCAAGCGTTACAATGGAATCCGACACGACCATTACGGGACGATCAAGGCAATTTAACCTTTGTCAGTTCAACTACGCGAAACCCATTGACAAGTATTGATGCCTTTAAAGATTTGGCGACAACAAATACCATGGTAATCAACTTGGCGCCATACTATAAAATTACAGACGATTTGGAATATCGTTTTATCTATAGTGCAATGCGACAAACTGGAAACCGTGAAGGGATGTACCGCGCAGGACTTATTGATCCTTCAGCTGTGAACAATGAGCAGGCCTTTATTTCCAATAACGGAGAAACCAACTTGCAAATGACGCATATGCTCTCTTACAATAAACAAATCAATTCAGATTGGAGTGTCAATGCGGTAGCAGGTTACGAGTATTTGGATTATAACTACAACAACAACATTTCCTTTGGCGGTGGATTTCGTTATATGGGACTAGATTATTTTGACTATCTACAATATACACCTGTTTCCACGCGTGAAATATCGTCGTATAGAAGTCCAACCAACCAGTTGCAATCACTTTTCTTGCGTGGCGGATTCAATTACTTGGATCGCTACTTATTGACTGCAACAGTAAGAAGGGATGGCTCGACGAAATTTGGTTCAAACAACAAATACGCCATGTTCCCTTCATTGGCCGTAGCCTGGAATGTGAATCAGGAAGAGTTTTTGAAATCTACCGGTATTTTTGATCAGTTGAAAGTAAGGGTAGGCTGGGGAAAAACAGGTAACCAAGAATTCCCATCTGGGGCATCGTTAAATAGATTGGTTTTTGGTAACCAAAGTGTAAGCCAGGCAAACTATGGTAATCCTGATTTGAAATGGGAGACTTCGACCACGATCAATGCAGGTATTGATTTTGGAATTTGGGGTAACCGTCTGTATGGATCCATTGATTATTTTAATAAGAAGACCACAGATGCACTATTTGAGCAAACTCTTGCACAGCCAGCTCCAGCAGGGCGTATCTGGGTAAATTTGGATGGCGAGATTGTCAATAAAGGGGTAGAGGTCGCGTTGACCGGTACAATTATTAAAAATGACAATTGGACTTGGGATTTGACAGGTAATGCAACTTTCCTGAAAAACAGTGTAAGCGGTCTAGTGGGCTATTACGAAACAGGGGCATTGCGTGGACAAGGTTTTTCAGGTGTATTGGGACAACGTATGGTAAATGGGCAACCATTGAATGTTTGGTACCTGGCCGATTACCAAGGTATTGATCCGCAGACAGGCATGAGCATGTATCGCGGACAGGATGGTAGTATCAGTACGGCCAACGACCCTGCAATTAATAAATTCTATATGAACAGTCCAAATCCGACGACTTTATTGGGTATTTCTACCAACGTAAATTACAAACAGTTTTCTTTGGCTGCCAATATGAATGGTGCTTTTGGACATTATCTATTCAATAATACGGCCGCGACAACTTTAGGATTGAGTAATCTATCATCACGTAATATCGGTTCAGCATTCTTTAATACAGCTGTAAAAGAGTCTACTTCCAATTCGGCTGCGCCTTCGACGCGATTCCTTGAAAAAGGTGATTATCTAAAAATGGCTAATCTTACTTTAAGCTATCGTGTTGGAAATGTAGGTAGAACACTTAAGAACTTAAATGTATCCCTTACTGGACAGAATCTTTTCATCATCACGAAGTATACAGGATTTGATCCTGAGGTGAATACAGATGGTGCAACAAATGGTATTCCTTCGTTGGGTATCGAATATTTACCCTATCCACCGGCAAGAAATATCCTATTGGGGGTTAACTTCTCACTTTAAGCGTATACTGTAGATCATTAGATAATAAAAAGAGGAGAGCATCAAGATGGATTTAAACGTATTAGTGAATGAATAAAAATGAATAAATCTGATCGCCTCATTACGAATGAAACACCAAAGGCAGTATGAATGCCTTACAGTCAAAATGGATGAATAAATAATCAAATTTAGACGGATGAAAAAGATGAAATTAAGAACTTTATTATATATCGGAATAATTAGCTCCATTGTAACAAGTACATTTTCTTGTACTAAACTAAAGGAGGAATTTAAAGGAGAATTAGAGGAAGGGACATCCAATGTGGATCCTGGAAGCTTGTTGATCACAGCTTACAATTCATTGAATACCCCTTATCAGCAGGAACAGCGCTGGGTGATGCAGGAAATATCAACGGACGCAGCCATGGCCCCTACACGGGGTGGCGACTGGGATGATAATGGTATGCATCGTGCGATCCATTTACACACCTGGAATGCAGATAATGGCTACATGAACAATACTTTTGTCAGTTTGGGTACAGCCATCTATAATGCGGGCAATGTGTTGCGGTATAATCCGAGTGCGCAACAAGGCGCTGAAGCGAAGTTTATTCGTGCGTTGGTCATGTTTGATATGTTGGATCTTTATGGCGTAGTACCCGTCCGGGAAGGAGCCTCTTTTGAAGATTTTAGAATCGCACCAGAGGTGTTGCAGCCACAGGCGGCTATTGACTATATGGTGAAGGATCTCAACGAAATTATAGCAAGTTTGCCTGCAAACGGGCCGAGAGCGGCATATGTAGCCAATAAAAATGCGGCGAAAGCATTATTGATGAAGATTTATTTGAATAAGGGAACATTTTTAAATAGACAAGCTCCTTCTTTTGCTGCCGAGGATATGAATAAGGTAGTGACCTTAGCCAAAGAAATTACCGCTTCGGGATCCTATACGATTTCTGCGAAGGGCAAATACTTTGATAATTTTGCGCCGGATAACGACGAGAAGTCTACCGAAAATATTTTCACTTTATACAATAAAAATGGAGATAGAGGTGGAAATGTGGACCGTACCTGGAATACCGTTGCTCACTATAATATGAATCCAGGGGGTTGGAATGGCTGGTGTACCTTATCAGATTATTACGATAAATTTTCGGATACTGATGAGAGAAGGGGAATTTATTATAATTATCCAGCTGATACGACTTCTAACAGAACAAAAGAATTCAAACGTCAAAATGTTGGTTTTTTTGCTGGACAGCAATACAATTGGAGTACAAACAAACCTTTAATGGCGCGGAACCCAGCGAATGCGCCTTTGGTCTTTACGCGTGAAGTGACCATCCGTACCTCGGGTGCAACCCTGGAAACAGCTGGTATCCGTCCAATGAAGTATGCTTTTGATTATGCCGTCACTGGTCAACGAAACAACGACTGGGTTGTATTTCGTTATGCCGACGTATTGCTGATGCAAGCAGAGGCTATTCTGAGAGGTGGAACAGGAACAGCAACAGAGGCACTCGGTTTGGTCAATACTATTCGGACGAACCGTGGTGTTAATAACCTGACGGCATTGACGCTCGATAATTTATTGGATGAGCGTGCTCGCGAGTTATATTGGGAAGGCTGGAGAAGACAGGATTTGATTCGTTTTGGTAAATTTTTATTGGCCTGGCAAGAAAAGGCTGCGGATGCCGATCCCAAAACATTGGTTTATCCAATCCCGAGCCAACAGATTGCCGTCAATCCAAATTTGAAGCAAAATACGGGTTATTAATTTGCTGTATAAGGATCAGTAAAACAAGCAACTTCAAGAAGTTCGTTTTATTTTGAAAGGTATTTAGCTGATAGGAACTTACTCTTATCTGCTAAATACCTTCTTTTTTTGAAACAATTCGTTTCTTACAATTCGTTTCTTTTGACCGGAAAGAACCCGTAGTTTATTTTCACGATGGTTGATTCTTGTGAGACCAAAAAGCTTTTAGGAAAGAAGGTGCTTAAAATAGAGATAGAAGCAATTGCTCTATTGAAAATATTGTCTTGTTTTTTTGATAAAAAATAATCACTTTAGAGGTGGATAACTAGCCAAAAAGCATGGGGCATTTTGATGGATCAAATTGAAATTCTGTCAGATACCAATTTCGATGTTCTTTGTGAAAAGGATAACAGCATTGAAACAAGACTATCTAAATGTAGATTATGATTAATAAAATCCTACAGCGGGCACCTACTAACGAAAAAGAGTTTTTTTTAGCTTATCGTTATTGGTACAGGAAATTATACTATTTTCTGTATCAGAAGACCCAATGTTCGAATCTTGCTGAAGATGTCGTCCAACAGACTTTTTTAATTGTTTGGGAACGCAAAAATAATGCGAATCAGCAAATCCAATTCAGTACCCAGCTCTTCCAAATTGCGCGCACAAAATTGATTGATGAATTGCGCCGGCGTGCATTGAATAGAAAATATGTAGCGTTTGAGAAACCATTTGTACTGACCCAATATGAAGATCTTGAACGACAAATTGCCTATAAAGGAGAGTTAGAATACGTAAAAGAGCTGATTACACAAATGCCTTTTATGCGGCAACAGGTGTTTTATCTTCATAAAATTGAAGAATTGAGTTATAAAGAAATTGCCGTCAAATTGTCCATCTCCCCGAAGACTGTAGAAAACCACGTTAGCATTGGCCTGAAATTTATTAAAAAATTTTTTAAGTTGTCTTAGGGGACAAGCCCATCACTATTCGTATAACAGTTATATACCTATCCCGCTAAAAGGATAGAAACTGTTATGAATCGCAAATCCTTATTAAATAAATTCCTGGCGAATGAATGTTCTGCTGAGGAAGCGAAACTTGTGTTCACCTGGCTGAATGACGATCCGACATTATTGGACGATCTCATTTCGGAAGATGATTGGGTATCCTATATCAATCAGGAAAATAAGTCAAAACGTGGTGGCGATAGCCTGTTGAGAATTATTACTGTATTTGTTCTGTTTGGTTTCCTGTTCGTTTTATCCAATCTTTTGAGCACATCAACCGATAAACCTATACAAACAGCAAGCTTCATTCATGAAATTTACTACAACCCTTCTGCTCAGCCTAAAGAAATTATTGCAGCAGACAATTCAATTTTAACCTTGGAACCCGGTGCACTGATTCAGCTAGGTATAAAACCGGATCTTGATTTTCGGCGGGTTAAACTATTCAGTGGAAGAGTCAATTTTAAAGTAGCAAAGGATCCTTCAAAACCTTTCATCGTCGAAAGCGGCACGTTGATGACCACAGCGCTGGGAACAGAATTCATTGTGGATTATAATGCGGCAGTTGAACATGTTTTGATCCGATTATTTGAGGGGAAAGTTCGCGTTGAATCTATAGAACCGTCCGTAGTAGAGACAAATATTTTGAAACCTGGCCAACAGATTTATTTTGGCGGGGCGAACAAGATGCTTGTTTCAAATTTCAGAGGTACGCCAAAAATGAGCGCGAGGGAAAGTCTACCAGCCCAGCTTATGCTTTCCGCGACGGAAAAACAATACCGCAATCCGGCAACAATTCACCAGAGCGCCAATTGGCTCCAATTGGAAGAAACCGCTGTATCTGATATTATTCAATATATCAATCATGAGCTTGATGTACCTATATCCTATGATTCATTAATCGTGAAAAACTATCGGATAAAGGGGCGGTTTAGCAAGAATCCAACAATGGATCTGAAAGACAAAACGGATCTTGCGGCGTCTATTCTGCAGTTGATTGTTGAGGTGAATCCGTTTATTCTTGAAAAACAACATAATACATATATACTCAAACCTAAAAAATAGAATCATGGTAAATTTCAACTTAACCAAGAAACCATTTTTTGTTTTTCTTGTCTTGACACTGTTATCTTTTCGATGTCTAGCGGGAACAATAAATGGTGTAATCAAAAACTCGTCGGGGCAACGGCTGGCAGGGGTAAGTATAATTTTGAAAAATCCCGGCAGCAGTTTTTCAACAGCAGCCTCGAGTGCGAGTGATGGGAGTTTTCGTTTTGCTGATGTACCGAATGGAAAGGGGTATGAACTGACTTTTTCATACATCGGGTATCAAAGCTATGTAGAACGAAATGTGCAGGTTTCCGCTGATGGAGCCACCACTCTTTCCATTATTTTGGAGGATCAGGTGAATCAGCTAGAAGATGTTGTCGTGATCGGATACGGTAAACAAAAGAAAAGCGATCTGACAGGTGCCATTGCATCGCTTTCCAGCAACGAGCTAACGAAAGGAGGAGCGGTGAGCAATGTAGGTCAGGCCCTACAGGGTAAAGCTTCCGGTGTCGTTGTAACCCAGAATTCAAAGGCCCCGGGTGGTAGCACGTCTATTCGGATTCGCGGAACCAATTCGATTAGTGGAAGTAATGATCCACTCTATGTGATCGATGGATTTCCAACAAATAATGGAATCAACATCAATCCTGATGATATTGCTTCCATGGATATCTTAAAGGATGCTTCGGCAACGGCTATCTACGGTTCCAGAGGTGCCAATGGTGTTATTATCATTACCACAAAACGTGGTCTTACGGATAAAAACAACATTACCTATAGTGGCTATGTGGGAACACAGAAACCGATTATACCGTTCACCTTTCTCGACGGTAAGCAATATATGAATCTTGCCAATGCACTTTATAAGGAGATTCAGGGGCAAGAAAATCAGGAATATGCAGTCTACACCAAATCACAGCTCGAGTCTGATGTCAATACGGATTGGGTAAAGGAGACCATGCGGAACGGTATTTTGCAAAACCATAATTTACAGTTTTCCGGAGGTGGTGAGAAAACCAAAGTGTTGACGAGCATAGGTTATTTTGATCAAAAGGGTGTTTTGAAGACGACAGACTTTAATCGAATTTCGGGACGTATCAACGTGGATCAAAAGGTAAACGATTATATTCGCACTGGGGCGAGCCTATCCGCGCAACGGGAAAAATCGAATATGCAGGTGTATGACGGAAATATCCTGAATTCAAATGTTTTGTACAGCATATTGACCTATGATCCGACGGTACCTGTTTACAATGCAGACGGTAGTTTTGGAAGACCTCCAGGGGGGCAGGGTGACAATCCCTTGGCCAACCTGATGTCACGGATCAATGATGTGCAAAGGGACAAGTTGAATGGAAATATTTTTCTTGAGGTAAATCCGATCAAGGAACTGACTTTGCGCATGGATGCAGGAACAGAAATAACGCATGATCAATTGGGCAGTTATCTGACTAGAGACTCTTATCAGGGTGGGATAGATGATGGTGTGGCAAGTCAGGCCGATTATAATGAAACCCATAACCTGATTGATTTTTATGCCACCTATGCGAAGGTGTTTAATGAGAAACACAATTTGAGTGTGATGGGGGGCTATTCGTATGAGAAATACGTGCGAAACAATAAGGGGATCAATGTGAAAGGTTTTTCAACGGATCTGCTGGAATACAATAATTTAGGAATGGCCTCTAGTATTACGGGAGTAAATTCTGCAAAAGCTGAGAACTTGGTCATCTCTTTTTTCGGGCGGGTAAATTACGCCTATGCTGATAAGTATCTGTTGACTGCAACCTTACGTCGTGATTGATCCTCGCGCTTTAGTCCCAACCATCGTTGGGGAACCTTTCCTTCAGCAGCTTTTGCATGGAAGGTCAACAATGAGGATTTCATGAAAGAGCAGCAGTTATTTTCGGATCTAAAATTTAGGTTGGGTTACGGACAGACGGGTAATGATCGCGTTGCGGATTATGCTTCTTATGGATTGATGGATAATGGTCACTATACGTTTGATGGTGTGACCAATTCGGGTGGCGTTAAACAAAACCCAACTTATCCTGAAAACGATAAATTAAAATGGGAATCCACAACGCAATATAACGTAGGACTTGATTTTTCATTTTTTAAAAATCGATTAGCCTTTACCGTAGATGCCTATTATAAGAAAACCAATGATCTTTTGATTAAGAGTATATTGCCTTATTACACAGGATATACCTCCGGACAGCGCAATCTAGGTACGATGAATAACAAAGGGTTGGAGTTTTCGGTAACCAGTAAGAATATGACCGGAGCGTTTACCTGGGAGACAAAATTGAATTTAACGATGAACCGCAATAAGGTGTCAAGTTTGGGTGGAGAGCCTGAACAGTTGTTGACTTCGTCAAAACCAATGGGTAATGTTTCTGAAGAAGCTTATTCGGTTATTCGTGTCGGGGAATCGTTGGGCTCTTTATTTGGCTATAGATACCTGGGGGTTATTCAACAAGGAGAAAACTATGCGCCACAGCCAAATTCTAAACCCGGCGATCCAAAGTTCGCGGATGTGAACGGCGATGGTACAATCAATTCTGCGGACCGGACGATCATCGGTCGTGGTTATCCGAAGTTCAATTTTGGTATGACCAATACATTCGCGTATAAAAACTTTGATCTGACGGCCTTCATTTATGGAAATGTCGGAAACGATCTCCTTAATATGACACGCATGAATCTGGAGTGGAAACGTACCACAGAAGCTTTAAATCGATGGACACCGACAAACACCAATACGGATATTCCAAGAAACGGATTCTACTACATGAACTATGGTGGCTATATCAATGACCATTTTATTGAGAATGCTTCTTTTTTGCGGTTGCGTAATCTGACACTCGGTTATACCATTCCATTGAAAACAAAAGCGGTTCAATCGATACGGGTATATGGTATGGCGGAAAACTTATTTACGATTAGCAATTATTCTGGATGGGATCCTGAGGTGGATACCAAGGGATATGAAAATGATGCGCTGGTTAAAAATAGAGCTGGAAATAATCAGAGTGCCAATGCAGGGGTGGGGCTGGATTTTAATTCATATCCTTCGATGCGCTCGTTTACTTTTGGTGTAAGTGCAACATTTTAATAGCTAATATCTAAATCAGAAATGACATGAAGACGTTTAAAAATAATATCAAATATATCTTGGGCATGGCAGGTTTGGCCATTGTTTTGGGCCTCAGCTTGAATAGCTGTACCAAGCTGGACCCTAAATTATACAGTGATCTTACAACAAAAAATGCCTACTCAACAGAAAGTGATATCAATGCTGCCCTGACGGGTGTCTATACGAGTTTATCGCCTTATCCGGGGGATGCTTATTTATACTATGCGGGTTATTTGGTGATGATCACCGATTACGCAACGGATATAGGCTTTTCTACAGCGGCAGGTGATCCTACACGGATGAGCAACTTTACCTATGATGATAATAACAGGTATTTTAAATTTAATTATCAGAATATGTACCAGGTGATCAGCAATGCCAATATGTTGATTGATCGTATTGAGAGTGTAACTATTCCCGACGATCGGAAGAAGAAAATTATCGCACAGGCCAGGTTCTTGCGGTCATTATCTTATATGGATCTTACAGATGCCTGGGGACCGGTACCACTGATAACGACAGTCAAGAATCCGACGGAAAGCTACAATGAACCCTTGGTTGCTGTAGAGAAAATTGATGCACAAATTGCTGAAGATTGTCAGTATGCAATCGATAACTTGCCGGAGAAATGGTCGGACGAACTGGGCATTGGCCGTGCTACAAAAGGCGCCGCGTTGACCTTAATGGGAAAGATGTATATGCGTTCGCACAATTATGAAAAAGCAAAAACGTATATCGATCAGGTTTTAGCGTTACGTGATAAAGGTGTATACACGCTGAATCCAGATTTTAAGAAGGAGTGGTCCGACAATAATAAAATGGATATGGGGCTGATATTTGGCATCTTGCATGAGCCTACATTAAATGGAGGCGAGATTACCAATCACTTTGGTCCGACCGACAACCCTGAAGTACCGGATAGATGGCAGTACTATGGTGTTTCCCTTGATTTTTGGCGAAAATATAGTGATCTCGATCCGCGTAAAAAGTTTTTCTATTATAATTACACCGGAAAGGCTGCACGGGACAAAAATACAAAGTATGGATTTTTTTACATGTTGCCTGCTAAAGGACAGACTACTCCGCCAAGTGATACCGTAAAATTCCTGCAAAATGTTGCGACGAAAAAGTATTCTTATGATATGGTCAATAACTCCTATCTGGATGGGCGCACGATTCAGGTTCTCCGTTTGGCGGATGTTATTTTGTGCAAGGCTGAGATTGAAAATGCACTGAACGGACCCGCGGCAGCATTGCCTTATATCAATGAAGTCCGGAAGAGAGCTGGAGCACCTGAATATGGTAAGCATCCTGATTTCCCTAGTCCTGCAAGTAAGGAGGCTCTGATCGATGCGCTTGTTGACGAACGTGGTTTTGAGCTTGTCTTTGAATACAAAAGACGTCAGGATCTGATCCGCCTGGGCCGCTATGAAAAAGTAAGCAATGCTTATTTGAAAGGTCGCGGACTGAAAGAAAATGTCACTGAAGCCATGCGCTATTTCCCTTATCCATTGGAAGAAGCACGTTTGCATCAAGAAATGACTACAGCCAATCCATCGCGATTGCCTAAATAACCCAAACTAAAGCGCATTATATTCGGTAATGCGCTTTGTTTGATAGACCAGTGGAATTGAAATTATTTACAGATGAAACCAATTAAAGCAATTATTGCACTGATTGTGGTGGCTATAGCAGTATTTGCTGCTTACTATTATTATGCACATCAGGTTGACATTGAAAATATTGAGGTGAGCTCACCCAATAATTTGCCGCTCAACGCTGCTATTCAGGTGAAACTAAATCAGGCAGAAGCCGTGTATGTGGAGTATTGGAAAGAGGGGGATAAACAGTCTTATAAAACAACTGTTTCAAATGCTGCTGTTCAGCATAACATTCCGTTAATGACGCTTGAACCAAATACAAGTTATAAATTTAGGGTTATCATAGACCGGATTATTCCCATAAAATCCAGCGAACAATCTTTTAAAACAAGAGCGCAATCGCCATGGATGGTGCACGACTGGATCAAGGCCGACCATCCACATGATGAAAAGGCCCTAGGTAATGGTATGGTATTATTATGTTATCGCGGATTTCCAGGCTACATGGCCATGGTGGACGGCAAAGGGACGATTCGTTGGTATTGGCAGGACGAAAAGCTGGGCGTGCGTCTTGCCTCTTTGACCCCAAGGGGTACTATCCTCGCCTTATTGGCTCCAGCGAGTAAAGATGAATTCAACAAACCCAATCAGCCAAGCAAGAAATCGACCAATGCAAGTTATTATTTAAGAAGTGGTCGTATCGGATTTGTCGGTGGGACTGTACTTGTTGAAATTGATCTTACGGGTAAAGAAATAGCACGTATCGATTTGGATAAAAAAGGGATCATCATGCACCATGACGTGCAGATGGATCACAATAATAATATTGTCGGTATCGTGCGGGATTTTAGGATCGACGATCGGCCCAACCATCCAAAAGATACCCTTTGGGGCGATGCTATTTTGACGATGGATATAAAAGGTAATATTTTGAAGAAATGGTCTCCCTGGGAAAAATGGGATATTCAGCAGGATAAAAAATTAGACAGCCTGAAGCATGACCGATTTCATTTTAATACCATTTCCTTCGATCGTGACAACAATTATTTGACTTCTTCGCCAATTGAAAATCAGGTCTGGAAAATTGATGCCAAAACTGGTGATATTCTCTGGAAATTGGGAAAGGGTGGCGATTATAAATTAAAGGACCAGGAACTGTTTTATTTCCAGCATGCACCGCATATCACAAAAACTGGTGAGCTGTTGCTTTTTGACAATGGTGATTTTTCTCCGCGTGACAGTACAACAGCCAATAAGCAATCTCGGGCGATCGCTTTTAGGCTTGATCAAAGGAATAAAACGGCAACAGTAGCTTATACGGCCCCAATTCCTAAAAAGCAGTTTACAGCAAGAATGGGCAGTGCCTATGAACTGGATAATGGTAATTTACTGCAGACTAGCTCAAAAACAGGTAGTGTATTGGTGACGGATAAAACAGGAAAAGTGCTTTGGGAATTAAACGCTTATTTTATTCCGTATCGCGCTATTTATGTGCCTGAGGAAACCTGGCATAAATACAGACAAAACTAAGTTAAGATGTTAGGAATAAAACTTAATATTAGTTCTCTTATTGACCAATAAAAGTAGCTGCACTATAGACTCATGTTAGGGAAGCAGTGCAGCTTGTAAATCGTATCAGGCCTATGGAAAAGCTTGGTAAAGACAAAAATATTTTGAATAAATACTATTCGCATGAAAAAAAGAACAGCCTCTTATAAGCTGGCAATTATCCTTGCCGTATCCTTATGCGCAAACTCGGCCCGGGCGCAATTGACCTATCCTCCGGAAACACAAAAGTGGGATGAGGACCTGCTGGGTAATCATCGAGCAGTGCTGCAGGTAAACACGGATCAGAAGGAGGTGCAGGTTACTATTCCGTGGCGAAATCGCTGGGTTGAGGCAAATCAGCAAGTTATTATCGTCGACAGTGCCAGCAATAGGCAAATCGCACCCAGCTCTTATCTTTGGATGAATACGGAATCTGGTGGACTACGGTTTAAGCCGATTTCCGGGAAGGGCGTTTACTATGTCTATTATTTACCGTATCAGATGGGTGGCCGCAGCCGCAATTATCCGGATGCAATTTATCTTAAAAATGCCGTTTCAGCACCAGTGAAAGTAGCACAACATGAGGCAGGGAACTCAAAAGGAGTTACTGTTGCACGCTTTGATGCCGTAGATAAATACAATAGTAATGATCCGATGGAACTGATCGCGAGTGCCGAAGAAGTGCGAGGCTTTGTGAACAGAAATGCGAATGCCGCTTATTATCTTTTTCCTGAATTGCGGGAGTTTCCGATTAAAATGGAAAGCAATCTTCCGCAACGCTGGCTTATGAAGGGTAAAGCCATGACTAAGTTGCAGGGCACAGGGCAGAAAGGTGAATTTTATGGATTTCAACTCGGGGTATGGTCTCCAAAGCAGGACCTCCATGAAATTCAAATTTCTTTCTCGGATTTTAAAGCAAGTGATGGGGCTATTATTCCCGCGAGTAGCCTGAATTGTATCAATACCCAAGGTACGGATTATACCGGAAAAGCAATGGCACTGCAGGTTGATATACCAAAAGATAAGGTTCAGGCCCTGTGGTGCGGTATACAGATTCCGGAGGTTACTGCAAGCGGAACTTACCATGGCGTGGTTACCGTAAAGCCAAAAAATGCGGTAGCGAAACAGGTCAATGTGGAAATAAGGGTTTCAGATGCTTCAGGTGATATATCCGGTGTTGATCAACCATGGAAAATGACGCGACTACCATGGCTCAATTCGACATTGGCCCAAAAAAACACAGTGGTTGCGCCTTATACAGCTATTGAATTAAAAGCGGACTCTACCTTACATATTTTAGGCCGCGAGGTGAAACTCCATGCGAGTGGTTTTCCAAAACAGATCAGCACGTTTTTTACGCCCGAATTGACTGAAATATCGTCCAAGGCGAATAACCTCTTATTTGAACCGCTTCATTTTCATTTTTATAGTGCTTCAGATGGAAAGGAAATTCAACTTAAACCAAGCGGGATCCGATTTGAAACCAAAAGTGAAGGTGAATATAGTTGGACGGCCAAAAATGAGTCTTCCGATCTGACAATGGAAGTAGAGGGTAAATTGGAATTTGATGGCTATATGCATTATGTGGTCAAGCTCACGGCGCTAAAGGACCTGTCATTAAAAGATGCCACGATGCATATCCCGATGATGCCCGATAAGACGGATTATTTTATGGGACTCGGGCAAAAGGGAGGAAAGAGGCCCGAACAGCTTACCTGGAAATGGGATGTAGCCCATAAAAATCAGGATGGTGGTTGGATAGGTGCTGTAGATGCCGGACTCCAGTTTTCACTCCGTGACGAGCATTATTCTCGGCCGCTCAATACGAATTTTTATCTTCAAAAGCCGCTTGTGCTGCCACAGTCCTGGGGTAATGAAAATAAAGGGGGAATTGATATTGGCCTGAAAGGAAAATCGGTTTTGGTCAATAGTTACAGCGGAGCCCGTGAACTCAAAAAAGGCGATGTGCTTTATTACAATTTTAACCTGCTAATTACCCCTTTTCACCCGATCAATACGGAAGCACAATGGAATGAACGGTATTACCATGCCTATAAACCCGTTGATTCTGTTGTTGCAAGTGGATCTAATGTCATCAATATCCATCATGGAAATGAAATAAATCCATATATCAATTATCCGTTTATTGCGACAAAAGAAATGAAGCAATATATCGATCAGGCACATGATAAGGGCTTAAAGGTCAAGATCTACAATACCGTTCGTGAGGTTTCAAATCGGGTTTATGAGCTCTATCCATTGCGTAGTCTGGGCACTGAGGTGTTTTCACCTGGAAAAGGAGGCGGATATTCCTGGTTGCAGGAGCATGTGGGTAAAAATTATATCGCTGCATGGTATGTTCCCCAATTTAAAGACGCGGCTATTATCAATAGCGGAATGAATAGATGGCACAATTATTACGTGGAAGGCATGAATTGGCTGGTAGATCATATCGGTATCGATGGGATTTATTTGGATGATGTTGCCTTCGATCGGGTAACCATGAAAAGAATAAAACGTGTACTGACAAAAAATGGCAAACCTGGTCTGATCGATTTGCATTCGGCAAATCAATATAATAAAAGTGATGGATTCAATAATAGCGCGAATCTGTATCTGGAGCATTTTCCGTACATCAATAGATTATGGTTTGGTGAATACTTTGACTACGAGAATAACCAACCCGATTTTTTCCTTACCGAGGTGAGCGGCATTCCGTTTGGTTTAATGGGTGAAATGCTACAGGATGGTGGAAATCCTTGGCGGGGTATGCTCTATGGCATGACCAATAGGATGCCTTACCAAAAATTGACACCTGCTGATCTATGGAGAGCGTGGGATCAATTTGGCATCAAAGGGAGTAAAATGATAGGTTATTGGTCGCCAAATATTCCTGTTAAAACCGATCATGATAAGGTTCTTACAACTGTTTATAGCCGTGCGGGCAAGGCGATGGTAGCTATCGCTAGCTGGGCGGATGGTGATGTGGATGTAAAATTGGCCATTGACTGGGAAAAATTGGGGATTGATTCTGGAAAGGCAAAATTATCCGCACCATTAATCCCTAATTTTCAAAAGGGAGCGCAGTATAAATTAGGCGATGCGATTCCGGTAGCAAAGAATAAAGGACTTTTGTTGATTATTGAATAGCAGTACGATATTGCTACAAGATGCAATTTATCATAGGCTTTTTGTTGATGCAAAGATGCAAATAACCTATGATAGATTCATTTATGTTGAAGTTCGGTGAAGTTAATGGCTTACATGACGGATTTAATCAGATCGGACAAATCAACGATTTGGGGAATGCCATTAAAATTGTGAAATTTTTAAATTAAAACGCCAATGAAAAAGTGGATTATGTTATGGGCAATGGGCAGCTGTGTGCTCGGAGTTTTTGCACAGCATCCGGCAAAGGTTTCTGAGCTTAAGAAACGTTATGTAACCTATCCCTTTACGGATCCGGATCCCATAGCTTCAGCTCAAAAGTTGTATCCTTATTTCCGCTTTGACGGTTTTACAAATACGGCTATTGAAAAGGACTGGAAAACCGTTATCCTGGAAAACGATTATATTCGGGTACAGGTGATGCCAGAGATCGGTGGGAAAATTTGGTCGGCCTATGATAAGGTCAATAAGCGGGACTATATTTACAACAATGGCGTTGTGAAATTTAGGGATATTGCCATGCGGGGACCATGGACGAGTGGTGGTATCGAAGCTAATTATGGTGTTATTGGACACACGCCCAATACGTCTACACCGGTCGATTACCTTACGCAGGAAAATGCGGATGGAAGCGTAAGTTGCTTTATCCACGCTTATGATATGCTGAGCCGTAGTAACTGGACCTTGGAGATCCGATTAGAAAAAGACAAAGGTTATTTTTCTACACGCTCCTTTTGGTATAATGCCAATGCGGTTGAACAACCTTATTATACCTGGATGAATCTGGGTGTTGCTGCGGGACAAGATCTGAAGTTTTTGTATCCCGGAAATCAATATATCGGTCATGATGGGGATGCGCATGCCTGGCCTATCGATAGCCAGGGACGGGATCTTTCTAACTATAGCGAAAATGCTTTTGGCAGTTCTAAATCATATCATGTATTGGGCGCGCATAGTAATGCTTTCGGGGTTTACTATACAGATCATAATTATGGAATGGCCCGTTATGCCCTCCGTGAAGATAAATTAGGGAAAAAGATATTTCTTTGGTCGCAGGCTGGAGATGGCAAGATCTGGGAAAATTTACTGACTGATCAGAGTGGGCAATATGTGGAAATCCAAAGTGGACGCCTGTTCAATCAAAATGTTCCTTCCAGCAGCCAGACCCCCTTTAAACAACTTGGATTTGCTCCTTATCAAAGTGACAGTTGGACGGAATACTGGATGCCATTTTCAGGGATAGGAAAACCGAAGGAGATACAACTGTCAGCAGCAATTCAGATAAAACGTGAGAACAATAAGCTATTATTGGATCTTGATCCAAAGCGACCTTTAAAAGATAGTATATATGTGCTTGATAGCATAGGTAGTGTATTAAATCGAAGTTTTATTGAAGCCCAATTGGGCGAACCTACCAAATTATCCTTGATGGTAGCAACCGACTCAAGACCTCGCTATCTGAAATTGGGACAGGATTATTTTAATCTCAGAACGGATACATCTTGGTCAAAACTGAATAGACCCACTGTAATTTC
>NZ_DKSP01000219.1:0-36909 GCF_002472745.1 Sphingobacterium sp. UBA7253
TTATCAAAGAAACGGTGGTGATACGGCAATTAATGAGCCCATAAAGCCCGATACCCTTGCCGCTTCCGGCAGCGTATTTTCATGGAACGGTGATTGGAACAATACCGGGGCTTCTGGGAGCAACCTAATGAGCCAGGATATGCAGCAGCAACGGCTTCAACAGCGCCTCGATGATCTCGAGCGACTCATGCGGCAACCGCCCGCATCAGATTATTCTAGTCCTGGATTTTACAGAAACGAACCGGATAGGGATTTCCAGTCATCTGCTGGGCTGCAACGTATCGAGCAAATGGTTAACAATGCGACCGACGATAGCCAGCAGCCGGATGCGGAACTGGACCAGCTTAACGGCATGCTGGAACGCGTGCTCGACATCCAGCACCCGGAACGCTACCGCCAGCGGCTTAAGGACTATACCCTGGAAAAAAGAGGGAGAATTTTGCCCGTAGGTAAGGAAACAGAGATCCTGGCAGTTCCAGTCTCTGGCAATTCCTCTTCGGCTGCCTCTGCTCTTAGCTTAACAAAAGTCAGGCAGACAGGCGCCTTTTTCGGCTTGGATGCAAGTACGGCGCGTGATAGTATAGATATCAGGTCGATTACCGCCATTGTAGCGGAAACCCAGACTGTCGTTTCCGGTTCGAGTCTTAAAATGCAACTGGGTGAGGAAATTTATATAGCCGGTTTCCAGATTCCGAAAGGAACTCCCCTTTACGGTTCCTGTATACTTGAAGGGGAAAGGCTAATGGTTGCTATCACCGGCATCAGGTTGGGCAACCGCCATTTTCCAGTCGAGCTTAAAGTATACGGACTGGACGCCATGCCCGGTATCCGGATCCCCGGAGCTATTACCAGGGATGCTGCCAAAGATGGCGCGGACCGGGCGGTCCAAAGAATGCAGCTTATGAGCCTGGATCCTTCCATAGGCGCCCAGGCAGCTGGCGCTGGCATCGAGGCAGCTAAAAGCCTTTTTTCTAAGAAGGTGAAACTTATCAAAGCCACTGTTAATGCTGGTCTTCAGGTATTGCTAGTAGGTGGTGACGCGAACTAATAAACACATTTAATAAAAAACAAAAACAACAATGAAGAACTTAAAATTTGTTTTCGCTCTACTATTATCCATTTGTAGCCTGACAGCATTCTGTCAGCAAAACGTTAGAGCGGTCGATATCGCGGGATCTTACCCGCTTCAGATTACCGCCCATAAAACTACCCTGCTCATTTTCCCGGCACCGATAGAAGACGGAGACAGGGGGGATGGATCTATCTCTGCCGAACGTGTTGCCAAGGTAAGTAACCTGCTTAAGGTAAAAGCGGTAGATAGTACCATGCAGGAAAGTACACTGCATGTAGTCACCTCCGACGGGAAAATCTATTCCTTTAACGTCACCTATAGTCCGGCGCCATCTCAGCTGACCATTGATGTTTCAAAATTGCCTTACAGGACCAAGGCCAGCTTTAAAGGGGTTTCTCTTAATGAAAAAGAAATTGAAAATTACGCCGCGACAATGCTGGGCGCTGCTCCCTTTATAGGTGGTGTAAAGGCAAAATCAAATGGCCTGAAAATAAAATTGGAATCCATTTATATCAAGGATGACGTGCTTTTCTTTCGCTATAACCTGGCCAATGATACTCATATCGGTTACAATGCCTATGAACCACGCTTTTCTATAAGGGACCGGTCCAGGGCTAAAAGAACCGCTATCCAGGATACTGAAATTGAGCCAATCTATATCCAGTACAAAGGCAAACCCGAAGATCCGACCGGCCAATCCATAATTGTCGCTTTCGCAAAGTTTACCATTGCCGAAAATAAGAACCTGGTGATGGCACTTTCGGAATCAAATGGCGACAGGAACCTGGAATGTAAGTTATCTCAGAAACAGCTATTAAAAGCGAAGGCATTTTCTTACTGATCCAAACTACCTGTAATATGGAGTATACACTTGAAAAACAAGCTGCAAACAATACCCTGTTCAATGATTTCGGGAACTGGAGCCGGCTGGAAGAGTATTTTACCAAACAGCTTAGCCAGAAAGATCTTCAGAGCAGAAGGTACCGGAGCATGAAACTGCGGGAGTATAACAGGATGCTGAGAACATACAGCGGGGGGCTTCTTACTCAGGACGAAAAAGCGCTTATGACGGTGATGAAATTCCAACGCGGATCATTGGTTCGTTCCCTCTATCCGGGACTGCTGAGCCGGATATTCTACCTGGTTTCAAAAGGGGTGGACAACCTGCTTTTCTATAACAAAGAAATGGAAAGAGTAAAGATGGCCAGCGATCAACGCATTATCAATACGAAAATAAGCATTCCGCAGCAACAGGATACTGGCAAACTAAAACTGCCATCGACTCAAAATACTGCTGAAGACCCATCTCGCGAATTGCACCAAAAACGGTATGGTCCCGATCTTGGCGGTAGAGAGCAATTGCAGCAGCAGCGGCCAAAAGGACCATCAATTTAGTTCATAATCTAAATAAACAATATCATGCAAGAAGAAAATTTTGAAGGCTTAAAAACAAGCCTTGAAATCCGGGGCTTCGATGCCTCTATTTTTCCGCAACTGGAAAAGAATATGAAAGAAGGCAAAACTGATTTTGTCCTTCAGTACGAGCATCCTCTGGATGAAAACCGGACCGTACTATGTCAGCTCTCCTTTGATAAGCACCAGGAGCAGGACCATTATTTCTTTAACCGTTATCAGGCCACACTGGTGAACGCCGGTGAGGTGATGGCGCAGATCTCGGTTAGGACATCATGGAAGATTAAGGTTCAGGAAGCAGCCCGGATGATGGAGTATGGTCAAAACGTAGCCGTTTATAAGCAAAACATAATCGGGTACCGTCAGGTTGAAGAGGATCATCCTGCAGAGCAATTCAGATTCAATGCCTATATATCACTGGATCCTGAAGGAAAAACAGACGACAAAGGAAACCTGCTGCTCAATACCTATCATGATAATTATTATGCCAAACGGCCTTTCGATATTATAGACCAGCTGGAAAATCCTGAAGTCCAATTTGAAACCAAAAAAGCATATGAATCGGTTGAAGTGCTGGCAAAAGATCTGCAACATGCAAATAGGATTGCAATCGTTCTGGATCGCAACGGTGTCATGGAAGATGGTTTTTTAGGCTTAAACGCCAGGCGCGGCAAGATAAATTTTATGGATGCCAATGGGATCAGCATCGATATCACTCCTGCAAAAGCAGAAAAATTAGAGGCGAAGGAAAACGCCGAAGTAAAAAAAAAGCCCTGGGTAAACCAGGGGCCACAGAAAGTAGCCTGGAAACCGAAACAGAATAAAGGCTTGTCAAGATAAAGATAGATAAACAGCGAAGTTATGACACCCGAACAAGTTGATATTTACAGAAAAGCATCCCAGACCGGCGCTATATCAAACGAGATGAACCCGCTCTATCTTTTCAGCATTACCCATACGCACCTGCTCATCCGTATTGTAAGCGGTGAGCTGGATGCAAGGGTTTTAGCAGGCATGGAACTCAACCGCAGAAGCCATGAATTAGGTAAGGATTTTCCTGCCGAGGGTATAGAAAAGAAAGCGGCTCAAAAGAAAACGGTTGGCAAAAGCAAAGGAAGAAAACTTTAAACGGTTTGAAATGATAAGAGCAAAAGATTTTAATACCATGGCCGATTACTTGAGCAACCTTGGCCTGCCCTTTAAAGAGATCATCTCCCAGAAAAATATTAATGCCCATGCAGAGGAAATAACCTTGGATGTCATGGACGCCAGCAATGATCAATCTGTTCTTTACTATTTTTCTATTCAAAGGCAAGACAATGGCGACTATGTTTCCCATGATTACAAGGCTAAAATGCTTGTGGTACCCATTGAGCATGGTCATTACGCCGGAATCGATACCCTTGAACTGGAAAAGCAGATGAAAGAAATTAAATGGGCGCTGTTTCCATTATACAAAAATGATGGTCTGCGACCTTTTTTTGAGCAACTGGACCAGCTCCGTACCAGCGGTGATCGTACCGCTGAGGAGTTAGCCAATAAGCTGGCATTGAAATATTTTGCCAATACCATTTTAGAGGATATGCTGCCATTTCCAGACAAGTCTCTCTATGAAAAAATGATTGTTGTTCCCATCAATAATGATGGTAACGATATCGACATTGGACAGGCAGCGTCGTTACTAAAGGGTGGATCGCTGTTAAAGTACTCAGCTAATGATGAGTCCGGTGAACTTTACTGGATTAAAGAAGAAAAAGGTTATTTGAAAGTGTATCCTGATTTCGATGTATCAAACACAATAAAGCAAATGCCCTTGGTAAAGCAGCCGGATATTATCGAGTTATCGGAAATGCTTGCAGGCCTCGGAAAAGGAAAGCCATTTGAAACTGCGCTCATGATTAACAGCAGAATAGTAACTGGCAGTATTTATGTCCAGCCAGAAAATAAAACCCTTGAATTTCGGAATGATAAAGGTAAAACAGTGAACTGGCAGTTGTGGGGCAAGTTGAATCAGAATAAAAAACCGGGCAAAGGCAAAAAAGGACCGGGATTATAATACCAATTTTTAAATCAGTGAGAACGCATTAGTGAGCATGGAAAAAAACACACGACTAAGACCACCTTTAACTTATTATGGTGGTAAACAGACACTCGCCCCCTGGATTATTTCGCTTATACCTGAGCACATCCTTTATTGTGAACCTTTTTTGGGCGGTGGCGCGGTTTATTTTATGAAGCCACCTTCAGAAATAGAGGTTATTAACGATACCAATAAAGAACTGATGAATTTTTATAGGGTGGCCAGCAAGAGATTTGATGAGCTGGCTGCCCTGATAGAGCAGACCCTGCACAGCAGAGATGCCCATCATTCGGCAGTCGTAATTTATAACAACCCGGATCTCTTTGATGAAGTCAAGCGTGCCTGGGCAGTTTGGACTTTATCTGCGCTGGGATTCTCAGGCAAACTTGATGGACCTTTCGGTTATGATAAAACACAGAATTCAACTTCGAAAAGAATCACCGTAAAACGGCAAAACTTCGACGATCGTTATTTGAAGCGTCTCCGAAATGCACAGATCGAATGTGCCGACGCCCTGTATATCATTCAGAGCCGGGATCATAAGGATGCATTCTTTTACTGCGACCCACCTTATATCGGATCCAATATGGGCCACTACAAAGGTTATACGGAACAGGATTATGAAGCACTCCTGAATATGCTTGCCGACATTAAAGGTAAGTTCTTGCTTTCTTCTTATCCTTCCGAAATTCTGGACCGTTTTATTAAAAAGTATAAATGGCAGGTGCTAAAAAAAGAGATGCTCGTTACCGTAAATATAAAAGGGGGCAATCCAAAGAAAAAAGTTGAGATGCTCGTTGGCAATTACCCGCTCTGGCAGTCTGAATAGTAGTTAGGATTTAAACATAATACAGAAAGAATATGGAAAAGTCACCGCACTACATAATAAATCAGGAAACCGGCAAGCTCAATATCTACTCAGAAAAGGAGTTTTTTGAGGCACTTCCTGCTGAACAGAAAGATACCGTAAAGAGGTATTGTTTATGGAGTGGCTCGAAGACCTGTTGGATATCTAAAGCAAAGAGTGAAAATGCCGGATATTTAAGACGTCAGCTCGAAAGCATGGGTTTTATTTATAAGGAGACTATCGGAGAAAAACTGAGTTTTGAACAGCAAATACAACGCGAAAAAGAAAAGTCTGAATCAAGGGCCGAACGGGCCTTGACGAGGGCTGCTAAATCAGATGAGCGTTCAGAGCAACTCTATGGTCAGGCAAAATCAATGGCTGGACAGATTCCCTTCGGCCAGCCGATTCTTATTGGGCATCACAGTGAAAAGGCCGATAGGAATTTTAGGGACAAAATCCACAACAAATTTGGTAAAGCATTCGAAGAAATGGATAAGGCTGAATTCTATAGAAAGCAGGCCGAACGTGCAAAAAAAGAAGCTTTGGGTAAAAAGTTTGAAGATCCGTTTTATCTAGTAATAAGAATTAAGGAATGCGAACGCGATCTTAAAGTTTGTAATAGAAGGTTGGAAGGTAAGTTTTATGCTCATTCGAAACCAGAACCAATAAGTGAAAAGGAAAAACTCTTTTATGAAGAGCGTCTGATACAGATCCAGGAAAAGCTTGATTTCTATAAGGAGTGTTTAAGCAAAATTCCCGATCAGAAAACTATAGAAAACAACGTGAAAGCAAAAAGAAAAGGGTCTATAGCTGCTGTCACCGTAATGCAGATTTGGAGGAGTAAAGATGAGTACAGAAAAAAATGAAGAAAACTATTTGATAAGGGATCTGGAAACCGGCTCCCTTGAAATTCATATCAAAAGCAAGGAAGCCTATTTAAAACTTTCATCAACTAACCTTAAGCTAATTAAGAATAAATTTCGCTGGAGCAGGCCAGGAAATTGCTGGCTATCAAAAGCAGATTTTAATTTATGCCATGCGGTAGTAGATCGCTTCCTCAAGCTGGGGTACCAAGATCAGGGATGGAAAGGAAGTAGGATCCCTTTTGAGAAAAAAATCTTACAGCGACTTAATAAAAACTCAAGTATCGCAATAAAGTATGATGTCAAATCTCAAATGCTGCAACGGAAAGCTGTCAATATTGAGCGATATATTGAACGTCGTCAACAATTGTTGGCAATCGAACCGGATCGTTTCGTCAAGCAGGATTTAAAAAGACAAATCCAGACTGCTGAAAGCAAAGCTGTTTCTGCACTGGAAATGGCAAATTTCTACAGCGAACAGTCTAAAATTTTCCTGGAAAGATCCGCTGTCTTGGTGCTTAATCTGACTAACCCGAAATATCTTAAAAGTCAGCTTAATAAAAACAAGATACAACCGATCCTGGAGAAGCAAAAAAACGTTGGAATTTCTAATCGAATCGACGTCGCTCCAGCCGCCGATAAGCTTAATGCTGATAGACGCTTGTTCATCGGAAGGTTAAAAACGGCACAGGAACAGACTCTGTTTTATAAGAATAAACTCCGCAATATCGTAGAACATATTGCAGAAGACATGACGCTTTTTTATGGTAAACCTGTTTTTATGTCCAAACGGTCGGCACCGGACGGCATCGGCTTGGTTGTAGGCCATATTCCGGAGGATAGTAAACTTGTGCTTAAACTAAATGACGGGACCTACATCGCAAAAGAACTTGAAAAGCTCTCTATTCTGCAACCTGCCTATGAAATCTTGCAAGTACTAAATTCCAGGGAAATAAAAAGTAAGGAGAAAACCAGGATAGAGGGATTTAGGGCCCTTGCTATGATTAAAACAGACAAACCTTTGGAAGCAATGCAGATTATCAGAAAAGCTGGTCTGGCGAGTCAATGCATGGTCCGTTGTAGCGATCATTTAAAAAATCAAATTCAATTAAAAAAGTCGCTGACCCGATCTAAGAAACTAGGGTTTTGATCAATAAAAATTAAATGCAGTATATGGCAGAAATTAAAAAACGTATTCTATCGTTCAGTAATGGTAAAACGATAAAATTATATGGCAATAGTGTTGCCATAGGAAAAAGTATGGAAATCGCCGAAGCCTTTACACCCAATATTTTCGGTTTTATAATAACAGGTGGTGATGGCAAAACTGGGGAGGTATTCAATCCGCATAAACTTACGGCCGAAGAAATGATGGAACTTGCAGATTACAATATCCGTATGTGGATGGACTTTAAAGATGCTGTTAGAAATTATGGCATAAGCAATACAAAAATTTTTAAAAAAGAAGCAATGATTTAGGAGGTGAGTTATGGGAAATACAAATTTAGAAGAGCAAAAATCTATGCAAATTACAAGCAGGGACTTGGAGGCCTTAAAGGAGGAGTTACTGACTGAGATCAGGAGCTTGCTATACGCCAAAATTACTTATCCCAAAAGATGGTTAAAAACAAGAGATGTAATTAAGCTGCTCAATACCTGCTCCGGGAAGCTTCAGACGCTAAGAAAGTCTAAAAAGTTGCCTTACGTAAAATTAGGTGGGGATATGTATTACGACATAGAAGATATCGAAGCGATGATGCAAAAATATAAAGTGGGTTAAATTTTGTATTTAAAGGATGACATAAACGGTCTTGGCAAGCAGGTTCCTCCACTATTAAAACATGTGGTGATATATTTCCTTGAACTGGGCAAAAAGCAGTCGGAAGCTGAAGCGTTTTACAAGTTTTATGAACAGCGAAAATGGCAATATAGGGGAAGATTGATCAGAAATTGGAAAGAGCTTGCATGGCATTGGGTTTACAACAAAAGTATTGACCCATCCTGTTTGTCATGAATTTTTGATGATAAGAAATCGCCAAAATTTAAGTTACAACAAGAAGCTAAATCTAAAAATAGGTAAATTTGAATATCCAAATAATTGAAAAATGAACCGTATCCTTAAAGAAGCGTTAGTCTATAATGATCAAAAAGCATTGAAGCACTTATCAAAATTTGTTGCTAAATGGGTGCGTGACCAACTGGAAGATCTGCACGTTAGAAATGATGTTATGGATGATCAAGCAATGCCTGAAATAAACAGGCAAATAAGAAATGGGATTTATAATGCATTATATATACTTTCCAACTCAGCCATGGATTCGGAGTGCTTAAAGCTTGCTGTCGATACAGAGCAGCGTATTCCAGAGTATTGGGAGGATCCGGTTTTGGATATTTATCTGGAAAAGAATAGACAACAACTGGATTCTGTTGAGCTCAAATTCGAGTCCTCATTTCTGAATGAACAACTGCACGCGGAAAATATTTACCGTCTGCCCGGTACTTCCTTCATCCGGTCAAAGTCAATTTTAGAGCTTCCTGATATGGATACTGAAATGCGCAAAAAAAATCTCAATAAGATCTCTGCCCATCTTAGACGGGAAGGGTATAGTTATGATCCTGATAAAGATGCTTATGTGAAACCATTGAAATTTAACATTTGAAAATTTTACTCTTAAAGGTATTAATTGAAAATCGAAAGCGTGGACCATTACTGCTGCATTCGTTTATTTTATTCAGCTAAAGAACAGGTAAATTATTATAATTTACCTGTTTTGCTTTTAGCCCCTTTCCTACCGAAAAGGGAGCTGAACCTAAGCTTTAATTCCAAATTGGGGACTTCAAAGTATTTGATGACAATCCACGATTTTTCTTACGAGATCGGGTCCATAGACAGCATTATAAAAAAGACAGTGCTAAGATATACGCTGCGAAGACCCTGATCCTCGATTTAAGAAAACAATGCCGGAGGTTCGGTCGCCGCTTATCAGCCGCTATTTCCCTTTATCTATACTAGTCCGATCAAAGAACTTAATGGGATGATACTTGCTTCTGATGATCTGATCAACGTTTATCAAGAAGCACTTATATAGGAACTAAAAGCTGAAAAAGTTGATAGTGGATCAGTTAAAGAGCTCCAGATGCTATTACCATTACTTGAAAAAGGACGTAGCCAGCTCGTAGAAACACCTCCGCCGCCCAAAAAGTATGGTCCAACTATGCCATTGCCGGTAAACGTCGGTATTATCATTAACTACGCCTGCCAAAGTGCAGCTGAACCATTTTTACTTAACTTTAAACAAAACAGTAAGGTTACTCTATTCGGATAGAACACCTTCGGTGCATTTGATTATGTAAACGCAACTTTTACTTACAGTCCATCCGGGCTGTATTTTTTCAAGCTTGAATAGCGGAAATTTTCCGATTCTCACAACCGATCAGAAGATGACTGTCAAAGGTGGCGGTGGAACAGAGGGAAAACCGTAACCTACCAGGGAAGAGATTATAAATGTGACACCGACCGTGTAGAATGGGGAGACGGACGGTATCACTTCCTGGGCTACTAACAGGGAAAGCTTGTTCTTGACTATTGGGGATAACACCTTAATATGAACTAGCAGGTGGTTTAATCGGAAGCTGCATCATGCAGTTTTATCCAGCTTCCTTTTTTTAATCGTAAAGATGATTGTATGAGCGAGTATAGTGCACTATTTTTTTGTCTTTTATCGACCATCGTTTACGGCGGCGACAAATTAGATCAACAAGTTTCCCAGTATTATCATTATAAAAACCAGGCAGAGGTCCACATATTAGACAGCTCATATAAACATGCGCTGGAAAGTTACAACGTGGCATTTACCTATAAATATCCCAATATTAGGGATCTTTACAATGCCTTTGCAGTCGCCTATCTTGTCGCTGATTCAAATGCCGCTAAGCACTTTTTTGACGAAATGGTACTTAATGGGCAAACAATAGAAAAATTTGCGAAGGGCAGATTTGTAACGACTATACATGAGGAGTCCTTATATAAGTGGCTGACAAAAAATTACGATTCCCTAAAAAGTATAGCAGACAAAAGTGAAAAGAAACTGTTGGCTGCTCGTTACGATTCAATCTATGATGAAGATCAGCGTATAAGAAAAACAGAACATAAAACTCAAGGCGAGATAAAAAAGCTCATTTCTGAAGATTCTGCCAACATCAAAAATGCTATTCGCCTAATCAAGGAGTATGGATTCCCCAGTTATGAGCGCATCGGCCTTTTTGAAAAGGATGCTGAAGGATATGCAGCCGCAGACAACTGCATGTGGATGTTACTTTGGCACGCCCGACATTCCAATCACACCCTCAATGGCCCGGTAAGAAAAGCAGTCCTGGCGGGCGATTATCCTCCTGATGAGTTTGCGTTAATTATAGACATGCAGGCAGACACAAGTCTTTATTTTGGTGTATTGCCTCGTAAGGCCGACAAAAATGGGAAAGTCATTTTTGAAGAGGTTCCAGACATGCAAGCCGTGAACGAAAGGCGTGCAACCCTTTACCTGGAATCGTTAGAAGAGTATAAAAGGAAACTCAACTACCAAAAATATGTGGACAAGCGTTTTTACATGTCTTCCGTTTGGGGAGATATTTTAAACTACGCTCCAATGGAGTTCCGAAAATGGGGTGCCATAGAATAGCGCGTTCCAATAATCAACATTTTACCGAAAGCTCAGGGAGCAGATCGACATGATCTGCCCTCGTTCAATGGCCCACCGCATTGAACCAGGATTTTTATTGACTCAAACATAACGGCGCATTATTTAATTCCTGATTTTTTCAGCCAGGGCGTGCCATGCTACAAGTAAGCTGGAGCCCTATCAAAAGACACTATCCAAGTCAATTTCTTCAACAGCAGGCAGAAAAATTATTTAAAAATATAACCTCCCAAACTTCAATTTTGAAACAATTCCCCTTTTATAAGCAGACGGATGCGATGGATTGCAGTCCAACTTGTGTCCGGATGATCACAAAGTTTTACGGCAAAAACTATTCGCTCGAGAACCTGTGTAATAAAAGTTATTTGACCAGGGATGGAGTCAGCATGCGCCAATTCGAGCGCCGTGCATTAACTCATTTGGGCGTATCTTCGAAACTATTTTCCCGGATCACCAGCTTCGCCAATGCGTGCATGTTTAAAGAAGCCAATTATTTAAACTGCAAGAACATGGCTAGGATAGCTTGAGATTAAATGTCCTTGATCATTGAATAGTTTACTACGTACCCTGTTCATGGATTCACTGATACGGCTTTTCCGGACCCTGCAGTAGCGTTCTGTTGTTCTTATGCTTTTATGGCCTAGCATTTTACTCACATCCTCAAGAGGAACACCTAGATTCAGCATCATATCAGCAAAGGTGTGTCTCGCCAAGTGGGTGTGGAGCTCCCTATTTATGCCACAAAGCGTAGCAATTTCCTTTAGATATCCATTATATCTTGTATTGCTGTTAACCGGAATTAGCAAGTTGTTTTTAACGCAATATTGGTGACCGTTATATTTATTTATCAGCTCTTCTATTATTGGTAATATGGGTACCATTTCAGTTACCTTTGTTTTACCACGTTCCTTAATTAGCCACCTTTCCCTATTGACACCGACCTCTATTATATTTTCAGGGGTAAGGGTATAAATATCCTGGTATGCAAAGCCGGTAAAACATTGAAATATAAATGCATCTCTTACTTCTGATAACCTATTAATCGGAAGATCCTTTCGATAAATTGAATTTACTTGGTAAAACTCTAGTGGCTCGATTTCTTTATCACCACCATAGCAAACAAATGCCTTGATAGGGTTTAAGGGGATTAATTTATTCTTAGCACAACCTTCAAGGATCTGTTTTAGCTTTTTGATATACCCTTTTGCAGTGACAGCGCTAATTGGTTTATCTACTTCCAGCGTCATGTAGTCGAAGAACTTTTCAGCAAAAGAATAGGTAATGTTTTCCAGTTCAAAATCCTTCGCTTCGTATTGGAACTTGATAAATGATATTACCTTTTTTTTAGCCGACCTCCAGTGTTTTAATGTATCATTCGATCTGTCCTTTTTCTTAACCAGCTTTTCAAACCGCTTTATAAAGTCATCAAAGACTTTCAACAAAGTAGGTTTTTTTTCGATTTCCATTGACTTCTGGACTGGCCCAATATAATCTAACGGTAGGCCCAGGTAAGCATTTTTAAGCATGAGAGGGGTTATTTTTTCATGCTTGCTCCTCAAAATTTTAACGTGGGTATCAAGGTCAACATCTGCCTTGGAAATCTTTAAATTGTTTTCCCTCGCCGTTGCACTTGATTCAGTGTCTCTTTTGATATTAGTATCCCAAAATTGGGGCTTAATTTTAATACCTAGAGATAATGGCTCTTCTTCGCCTTCGATGGTAATTCTTGCGTACAAAGGGCAAGTGCCATCGCTCGTTTTTTTTGACCTCTTAAGCCAAAAAAGAATGTGGACTTTCTGATTATTCATCCTACACATTTTAAAGGTTGAAAAATGACCCCGCCTTGTCTGCGGGAATTAATTTCCGATCCTTAAATCCAACTGCACAAAACCAGATTTCAAAAGAATGGTGCCCCAATTTACACACTAAAATGGGGCACCGAAAGGGGCACCATTTAATATGCTAGGATATGATATGAGATAGTATGATAATTTGTAGAAAGGCTTAATTATCATAGGATAAACGCAAAAAAGGCGCTATAAATAGCGCCTTTTGTGATCCCGCTGGGATTCGAACCCAGGACCCATACATTAAAAGTGTATTGCTCTACCAGCTGAGCTACGGAATCTTACTTCTTTGTTTCTGAACTACCGTTCCTTGTTTGAAGTGATGCAAAGATAGGGTTAATCCCTATTCCACGCAAGTATTTGTGCGATAAAAATGCGCTACGGCTGTTTAGGGCTTCATTTTTAGTGATTTATTTTTTTGTTTAGGATAGAAATTCCCGGTCTTCATCCGATAATTGGGACTTTCTGTCGCTGTTTTCTTCTTCCGATTCGTCTATTTCTTCCTCTTCATACGCCCGCTGTTTCTTTTTTCCGATTTTCAATAGGGATACGAATACAATTCCGGCAATAAAAAAGGCCAATAATAGCTTCCATAGTGCCACTTGTGATTCCCCAAGAAAATTGAGCTGCACCGATTGCGGATTTTTGACACACACAACTGTGATGATAACCGTTATCAAGATTAAAAAAATATTACGCATGTTACTGTAAACTATATGTCGTTATTCTAACAGCGAATATAGGGAATATCTGTTTTTAATCGATATCGATCTTTGCCCGATTTAAGCGTAAAGAATTCAAGATAACCGAAACGGAACTGAAACTCATCGCAGCGGCAGCAATCATCGGGGACAGGAGAATTCCGAAAGTAGGATATAGAAGTCCGGCAGCCAATGGAATTCCGAGTATATTATAGACGAAAGCAAAACCCAGGTTCTCCTTAATATTACGGAGTAGTTTTTGACTCAGTACCTTTGCTTTGGCTATTCCGATAAGGTCTCCTTTCAGCAAAGTGAGTGAAGCGCTTTGTATGGCAACATCGGTCCCTGTGCCCATGGCAATGCCGATATCGGCTTGAGCAAGGGCAGGGGCATCATTGATACCATCACCAGCCATAGCCACCACATGTCCTTTTTGCTGTAACGCATGAATTTCCTGCAATTTATCTTTGGGCAAGGCATTGGCTTTGAAATGCTTGATGCCAACTTGATCCGCCACAGCCCTTGCCGTATGTATATTATCTCCCGTCAGCATAACGACATCGACTTTATGCTGTATAAGATATTGGATTGCACGCTTCGAAGAGGCTTTTATTTGATCTGAAATACTAAAATACCCCAATAAGCTACTGTCTTTTGCAAGGAAGGATACCGTCTTTCCATGGGATTGAGCAGTTTCGGCCATCTGCTTCATATCATGAGGAATTGTTATGCCGATAGACTCCATCAACAATTGATTGCCCAGTGCTATGCTATGTCCAGCTATATTTCCCGTGATTCCTTGCCCGGCAACATTTTCAAAATCGGAAACTGCAAGGTCCGTTTTACTATTTTCCTTTTTTGCCCTTTCAATAATAGCATGACCTAATGGATGTGTGCTATTGGCGTTTAAAGCGGCAGCCAAAGATAATATCTCGTCTTTGCTGCTGGAAGAGTTTGGCTGAATATCATCAACGGTGGGTTTTCCTTCGGTGATGGTACCTGTTTTGTCTGTTAGAACCACATCTACATGGTTCATTTTTTCCAGCGCACTTGCATCTTTGATCAGGATCCCATGTTTGGCCCCTTTGCCGACACCCACCATGACAGACATCGGTGTAGCGAGTCCCAAGGCACAGGGGCAGGCGACAATAAGTACGGCAAGTGCATTGGCAAAGCCGAATGCTAAGGAAGCGGAAGGAACCCAAAGCCACCAGGTAAGAAATGTCAAAATTGCAATGATTATGACAATCGGAACAAATATCTCGGATACTTTATCCGTTAATCGTTGAATGGGAGCCTTGCTTCTGCTCGCATCATTGACGAGTTGAATGATCTGAGCCAGTAGGGTGTCCGAACCGATACGTTCTGCTTTCATGAGGAAACTGCGGTCGCCATTGATTGTTCCCGAACTAACATGATCTCCTTCCTGTTTTTCTACCGGAATAGGTTCACCCGTCAGCATGGATTCATCAATGTTACTGTTGCCATCCGTAATCTGCCCGTCAACGGGGATTTTGTCCCCGGGTTTTACTTTGAGTATATCTCCGAGTTGAATTTGATCTATGCCGATCTTTTTATCTATTCCATTTTCTACGCGCGTAGCTTCGGAAGGGCTCAGCTTGATCAGCTCTTTGATTGCCGAATTGGTTTTGGAATGTGCTTTGGCCTCCATCACCTGGCCTAATAATACCAAAGTCAATATGACGGTAACGGATTCGAAGTAAAGTGCAATGTAGCCATGGTGATTTTTTAATTCAGCAGGGAAGACCTGCGGAAAAAATAGGCCAACCAAACTATAGACAAACGCAGCTCCAGCACCAAGTGCAATCAGGCTAAACATATTAAGGCGCCAGGTTTTGAAAGATGCCCAGCCCCGTTGAAAAAAAGACCAACAGGTATAAAAAACAACCGGCAGGGATAAAGCCAGCTGAACCCAGCCAGACCAACTCGGCGAAATGATTTTACCTATTGGATTACCGGGAAGCATTTCGCCCATGGAAAGTATAAAGATCGGGACCGTAAATAGGATAGAGACCCATAATTTCATGCGTAGATCACGATATGTGTGATCGTCGGCCTCATCATTCCCATTGGCAATAGGCACAAGGTCCATACCGCATATAGGGCAATTTCCAGGATGATCTTGTACAATCTCAGGATGCATAGGACAGGTATATTGAAGATCTGTCTTTAACATGGGTACCTTTTCCAGATTCATGCCGCATACCGGACAGTTTCCGGGTTCATTATAGCGTTTGTCGCCCTCACAATGCATCGGACAATAGTATTGATCAGCAGACGTATGACCATGTGCTTTGTCAGGTGTAGATATTGTCTGTGATTGATGTACCGTGGCATTTGACTGAGCGGAATGATTGTGTTGCTGTTCGTGTTGGATATGCAAGGTCGCTGCATGCTCAGTATGCAGCTTATTTTTAATTGCTGTTTCTGCATCGAGCTTCACCAAATGCATACCACAAATCGGACAATTTCCTGGCTGGCTGTACGTTTTTTCACCTTCGCAATGCATGGGGCAGCCATATCTCTCCGAAGCTTGTGCTACAATGTGTTGATCGGACTGTACATCACCCTGATGCTTATGTATTTCGCTGAGTTGATAAGGACCTAATTTTGATATTATTTCCTGTAATTGCTGTAACGGAATATGTTTCTGGGATGTTACTGTCATGCTTGGCGGGTTTAAAGTTACCTCGGCATGAACCCCAGGAAGCTCATTCAATGCATGTTCGATTGTGGTTCTACATCCATCACAGGACATTCCCGAAAGTGTATAGTGGTGTTGCATAGCGTTGTCTTTGTTGCCTAAAGTTAAACGTTATATCGAGGTGATTTTTACACTTTTACCGGGTTTTCTTGTAAAATTTCCCGTTGATAATATGTGCTTCCGGTTTGCTCTCATTTTCTAGGTCGAACCAGCGTTATAGTCTTCCGGAAACGAAATATGGTGTAAAAAAAACAGCGAAACTACGCTATGGTAAACACAACCGAACTATGTTTTGTTTGCTCTGGGGATAGGTATGGGATAGGGGAATTTCCCTTTGATTAAGCCAGTAGCATTACTTGGGGATGTTTTATCAATGTATTGATGGTTACTTGTTCTTTCAGAACTGCTTCGTGAAAAGGCGCCGGGATCATCAATTTAAATGTTTTTCGGGCGGTTTTTACTAGGAAAAGAGCACCGTGAATCACTTGCTTATCGTCGATGATCAACGTGTGCTGTGTTGCCGGCTGATTGCCTAATTTTTCCTTTTCGATGAGTTGTATTAGTTGTTGCATTGTATCAGAATATTTAGCCAAAATTACCAAATACTTAGCATTTATTGTTTTTTTTCTAATCGTTGCTATTTGAAATTTATCCACTGCTTTCAACCTTTTATTATTTTTTTAATAGCTAATAATCGTTTTAGCAAAGAAGAGTTTTCAAAACATAGCGCAATCGATTGCGTATTTAGTCTGCTAAAATGCTAAATATGAGAAGGATGTATTTGCTAAAGTTTGTTTAACTTTTTTAGCTTTGTGCAACAAATATCCAATAAAACAACATTATGAGTGGTATAACTACACTAGGTCAATTTATCATTGAAAAACAGGCCGATTTTCCGTATGCTAAAGGGGAGCTTTCTAGACTACTGCGCGATATTGGAATCGCAGCAAAAATTGTAAATAGAGAGGTTAATAAAGCGGGATTGGTTGATATTTTAGGCGATGCAGGCCAGGTCAATGTGCAGGGCGAGGGACAAAAGAAACTGGATGTTTATGCCGATGAGCAGTTTATCAAAGCGCTTCAAAGTGGGGGAGAATGCTGTGTAGTTGCCTCAGAGGAACATGAAAATCCAGTGTATATCCAATCAGGGGTTTCCAAAAATGCGAAATATATTGTGTGTATTGACCCGCTGGATGGCTCAAGCAATATCGATGTTAACGTATCTGTGGGGACGATTTTTTCCATTTATCGACGAATTTCTGATACGGGTGTTTCTTGTAATAGCAATGATATTTTACAGCATGGAACGAAACAGGTCGCTGCAGGTTATGTAATCTATGGTAGTTCAACCATGTTGGTGTACACAACGGGAAAGGGCGTAAACGGATTCACATTGGATCCTTCGATCGGCGAGTTTTGTTTATCCCATCCTGATATGAAAATTCCGGCTTCGGGTCAAATTTATTCGATTAACGAAGGAAATTATTCCAAATTTCCAAACGGCGTTAAGCAATATATCAAATATTGCCAAATGGAGGAAAGTGCAACGCAACGCCCCTATGCGTCACGGTATATCGGCTCAATGGTGGCCGATATTCACCGTAATCTCCTCAAAGGGGGTATCTTTCTTTATCCAACGACTTCTGCGCACCCTAATGGTAAGCTAAGATTGATGTATGAGTGCAATCCAATTGCCTTCATCATTGAGCAGGCAGGGGGTAAAGCTTCGAATGGATCTCAGCGCATACTCGATATTGAGCCAAAAACTTTGCACCAGCGATCAGCAGCTTTTTTGGGCAATACCGATATGGTGGAATTGCTGGAAGATTTCCTGAAAAAATACAGTGATTGATTCTGTAGTGATTCAATGATAGGTAAGATTCTTTAGACAATAAGAATTATTTATCTTTGTCCTCAGAAAATGGCTTCATTATTGCGAAGCCATTTCTTTTTCACGATTTGTAATATGTTACGATTTTTAGTTTTTATTTCATTTGTTTCAGTAGTATTTTTTTCTTGTAAGGATAATCCTCCGACTTATGGCGATGTATTGGCGAAAGAGCTTGAAAATAAGTCCTATAAGGATTTTGACACAGCAGCGTATGTAAAAGTCTTCCATGAAGTATATGGCAAGGAAAAATCTCAATTGGTTAATCCAAGCTGGATGAAGGAATTATCGGATTCTACTGAAGGGATGACTTTAATTGCCGAACACCTTTTTGATGGTAGTATCGACACCATGTTAACTTACTTTGAGCGGAGTGATGCACATGGTATTCGAGCTAGTTATTTCCATACAACTGCGATTAAGGAAACATTATCTTCGCTTCGAAAACTGAAAAGCAAAGATGTTGCTGAAGTTTATCCATTATTGGCCAAACTTGACTTATTGAGTACTGATGGGCTCGTGGCTTATATCAGCAGCATAAAATATGGTGTGGTCAACCCCAAACGCCTTTATGGAAGATATTTCGTTCCTCAAAAGCGTATGAGCTATGGTAAAGTTGTACAAATGCTGGATAGTGTAAAAATTGGAACTGTGTTGACCGATATCCAACCTAAAAATAAGTATTACACCAGGTTTCAGGATTTATTGGAAAATGGGAACCTAAACAGTGCACAACGTAGCCAGGTGTTAATGGTATTGGAAAAATTGCGCTGGATGGGAGATGCTTTTCCGGAGAAATATGTATTTGTGAACATACCTGAACAACGATTACATATTATGGAAGAAGGGAAGACAAGTCAACTGATGAATGTGTGTGTAGGTGAAACTGATAATCCGGCTTATACGCGAAAAGGTGAGAACCACGAGACGCCTGTCATGCAAGGGGTGTTGGATGCCATGCAAGTAAATCCCGTATGGAATATTCCAAGCAGTATTGTCAAGAAAGAGTTATTGTCAAGCGTTCGAAATAATCCAAACTATCTGGCCTCGCGTAATATGGTAGCCTATTACAAAGGTAAACAAGTGGACCCTGCAACGGTCAACTGGAATTCGGATTCTGTGGAGAATTTTCGTTTTAAACAAAATCCTGGCTCGGATAATTCATTGGGGAATGTGAAGTTTTTGTTTGAGAACCCCTATTCCATTTATCTGCACGATACGCCTGCAAAACAAATGTTTGGGCAGAGCAATCGCGCCGTGAGCCATGGTTGTGTGCGTGTTGAAAAACCCGTTGATTTGGCGTCTTACCTTGTCAATAATGAAAAACAGGCCGAAAAAATTGCAAAAGAAATTACCACAGATTCGATCTCAAAATCACGTTGGGTAACACTTAAACGGCAGATGCCAGTTTATATCACCTACTATACGACCTGGTTGGATGACGAAGGGAAAATTGTTACGTATCCGGATATATATGGTTATGATCCGCGTTTGAAGGAAGCGTTAAAGAAATATTGGACAAATTAATCAAAAAGGCTTAACTCATTTAGTTAAGCCTTTTTTTATCGCTAGTATTCAGAGTTGTAGGCTAGTGCTATCCGTACAAAAGGATAGTCTTTGTTGACATTGTTATGGTCTTGATAATGACCTTCCAATCTAAAGTAACCGGAGTAAAGGTTGACACCGAAATTTTTCCAGATACGCATTGAAGCACTCGTGGATACCGCGTGTAGAAAATGGTGGGATTTGTTGCCACTGATTGTGACAAAATATCCGCCACGATAATCTACACCAAATTTAAAGCGGTTTAATGTGCTCAATGTGGCTGAAGCCCTAACATCTGCCCCGGGGCCATAATCGTATGTGCGGCTTTCACCAAAATGGAGATAAGGATCAGGTACAGCAGCCAATACCACTGGACCACCACCAAGGATGGTTGTCAGCTTGGTACGGCTACCAATATTGAAGTTTGAAAAAACATTGTAATTGATGCTCTGTGATCCGTAATAAAAAGCTTCATTGCGTAGAAAGTCGAAGTGCGCAGACACGATACCACGATGACGTCCTGTTAAATTGGATAAAATACGGTTACCGTATAACGAGGCATACACATTGACCGCATTGACGATGGAACTATCATCTGATCCAAGTTCCAAATTAAGGAAGAAGTCATCAAAGGGTTTCTTTTTGTCTAGATCATCGTTGGTGTAAATCAGTTTGATACGGGCATAGATGTCATTCTTTCCTTTATTCAAGATGTCATGTTCCTTGGCATCAAACCGTCTTAGCCCCAATTCAACTTCAGTGTGTACTAAAGAACTGTCGACCACGGCACCTTTTACCTGATCTCCCCAGCGCCCGTCGAGCAGACGGTTTAGCCCGTTTATCGGATTGATCAACATGGCCAATAGTTCTTTTTTATTGCGTTGTCCTTTGGTCAGGCTTGGGCGCGAAAGAATATGATGCGATAGTCTATGGGTCATTTCACCTAAAATAGTACCGCCAAAACTTGTGTTGATGATATCATTGATAGATGGTGGTTCTGTTTCACCTGCAGTTTCCCAGATATAGCTACCAGCTACGGTTGCTGCTGTCGATTGTAAAAAACTGTAGTTGTTGGATCGTAACGAATTAAAATAAAACTGACCGTGATAAGGATGCGCTATTTGATTTGTTGCAAAAAGATTGTCGTCCCAGGTCCAGGCAGACAGTTTTAAATGGCTAAAGAAGTTTTTAAAGGAAATATGGGAAACAGGATCTTTTCGAATGAAGTAATTAACCGAAGCAGGAATAGCTTGGATGGAAAACCACTCAATTCCCGCCCTTAAGAAGTTCTTCTTTTGGTACTCGAATAGACTGTCTGTTTGTTTTACGTTGATAAGATGATTGTTCCAAAGTCGTGGTTGCTCATCGCGGTACATGGGATATTTTTCGACAGGTTTCGCTCGAAATAGGCTATCTGAAGTCATTAAGGAATCTCTAGCTGGTAGGAATGCAGCCTTACTAGGCCGTATACTCCCGAGCTGGACAAGCAACAAAATGATATATATTAAGAGACTATAATGACGTTGGTTAATGCGTTGTTTAATCGAAATGAACATACTGTTTTGCGATAAAATTTGTAAAGAATAACAAATATTGGGGAAAAGTGTTTGTGTGATTAGTACCTTTGCGGCAATTATCCTGTTCAAGTAATTTAAAAATGAACAATACCTTTGAAATATTCAATATAAAATCGATTAATCTTAAGAATGAGTTGTTTGCAGGATTAACGGTCGCAATGACAATGATTCCGGAATCACTCTCATTTGCAATTTTAGCCGGGCTACCACCATTGACGGGACTTTATGCAGCATTTTTAATGGGTTTGATCACTTCCGTTTTGGGAGGTAGGCCAGGGATGGTCTCGGGAGGTGCTGGCGCAACAGTAATTGTATTGATGGCCCTGGCGGCACGTCACGGTATTGATTACCTGTTTGCTGCTGTCGTCTTTGCGGGGCTCCTGCAATTTTTAGTCGGGCTTTTTAAATGGGGGAAATTTGTACGCTTAATTCCGCAGCCCGTTATGTACGGTTTTTTGAACGGACTGGCCATTATCATTTTTATGGCTCAAGTAGTCCAATTTAAGGTGAATACCGGACAGGGAGCGGAGTGGATGTCGGGAAGTACCTTATACATCATGGGGGGACTGACTCTGCTGACGATGTTGATTGTGATTGGATTTCCTCGGATAACGAAGGCTGTTCCAGCCTCTTTAATCGCGATTCTGGTTGTATTTGGTCTGGTTTCTCTTTTAGGTATTGATACCAAAAAAGTAGTAGATATTGCCTCTGTTAGTGGGACATTACCCCATCTACATTTACCTAATGTACCCCTGAGCTGGGAAACATTGCAATTTATTTTTCCGTATTCTTTGGTGATGGCTGGGGTGGGGTTGGTGGAATCGCTTCTGACACTGAACATGGTGGACGAAATAACGGCGAGTAAAGGAAATGCAAACCGCGAATCCATGGCGCAGGGGATAGCCAATACAATCAATGGATTTTTTGGAGGAATGGGTGGCTGTGCCATGGTTGCTCAAACACTGGTCAATTTAAATGCTGGTGCGCGTACGCGACTTTCTTCTTTTATTGGAGCGATGACCATCTTAGTGATTATTTTGGTAGGTGCTCCTTTTATTGAGCAGATACCCATGGCCGCGCTGGTCGGTGTGATGATGATGGTGGCCATTGGAACCTTCCAATGGGTGAGCTTACGGATTGTCAATAAATTTCCCAAATCAGATATTTTCGTTGGGATTATTGTCGCCGGAATTACCGTGGTTTTACATAATTTGGCACTTGCGGTGCTGATTGGTGTAGTGGTATCCGCACTTGTATTTGCCTGGGATAATGCGAAGCGCATTCGGGCAAGAAAATATTTGGATGCCGAGGGCATCAAGCATTATGAAATCTATGGACCTCTTTTCTTTGGTTCAACAGCTAATTTTTTGGATAAATTTGATGTTTTGGAAGATCCCGAGCGCGTGATTTTAGATTTTAAGGAAAGTCGTGTGGTGGATATGTCCGCAGTGGATGCACTCAACAAAATTACCGAACGCTACGCTGCACAAGGAAAAAAAATAGAATTGTGGCACCTCAGTGAAGATTGTCGCTCTTTGTTAAAAAATGCGGCGGGCATTGTGAAGGTCAATATCATGGAAGATCCAACCTATCGGGTCATGCCGGGCAAGTAGACTCTTTTTTGCGCAGCTCAAAAAACAGTTCATTTCCCTGTCTTTGAGGAATACTGTTGGTTGAATCTGTCAGCTGTAAAATGTCAAATTGCGATGCGAATAATTGTTGATATTCCGTTTGATCTCCACCGAAAGGTGGTCCTTGTTGCGCAAATTCCCGTTTAAACAATAAGCCCATCAGTATACTCTGAGGCTTGAGCAAAGTATGCATTTGTTGTACATAGCTGGGACGTAATGAAGGATCCAGTGCACAAAAAAATGTTTGCTCAATTATATAGTCGTACTGACCCTTGTGCTGGAAGAAATCTTGACATACAATCTGGATCTGAGGGCTATTGGCGAACTCCTTTCTTACCTTTGCAACGAGGGTCGGAGCGATGTCAAGTAAGGTAATTTGATGGAACCCCATGTCAAGTAGAGTCTTTGCTTCATAGGCATTTCCACAACCGGGAATTAGAATAGATGCATCTTTGGCAATAGCCTCCGCTGCATAATTGATAATAGCAGGAGAGGCATAGCCAATATCCCAGCCTGTTGCTTTGTTCTTATAACGTTCATCCCAATAATTTTCATCCAATAATGAAGAATTCATAGCTGTTTTGTTCTATATGCTTTAGCAATTTACATAAATATTAGGTCAATAGGGTGCTTCTCTTTGCTGAAAATTGCTTTTAGCTACCCGCTCGGAAGTTGATTTTATTTAGTTGATTTGCACTATCGTGGTCAAAGTTGATTGGTAAGACATCGTATTGGAGAGAAATCTTGAAATTCACTTGTATTCCATACGATATTAAAATTTATAGCGTTCAATTACTCTAGTAGGGATAATCCCCTCATGTTTTTAGATGAATTATATTAAAGTAGTTTTATTTATTGTTTTATTTCTAATTGTTGGTCTTGCCTACGCTAATCAAGATTGGAATGGTTTGGAGAGCGCGCATCACTATATCGGTTATTTGTTGTTATCACTCTATATATCGGGCTCAACACTGTTTATGTATAAACCTCTTAAAGGGGATCGAAAACTAAAACGACATTTTTTTATTCGATTTTCTGTAGTCTGTATCGCCTTTCTGCTACTTCTTGTCCCATATTTGATTCTTAAACAACAAAATGATGCTTTGGGGGCTGGATATTTACTCTATTTTATGACCGTCAGTCTTGCAGCACCGTTGTCCATTTATGCCTTTATTGAGATCCTATGGTTATTTACCCAAAAGAAATATCCGCAAATAGGTGTTAACCTATTACTTGTTGGCTATATCTACGGCCTTTTTTTATTCAGTGGTCTATTTGGATATTAAACCTATGGGAGACACGGACTTGTCATCATCGCCTTTTAATCGGTTAAAATTAAGCATGTTTCTGCTCGTTTTTCTAGAATTACTTTTTTGTGAAAAGAATCATTGATTAAAATTGTTGTTTGCTTCTTATCCGGAAAATTGCTAATTTAATAAGGATTCTTAAACCTGAATTTAAAGAATCTCGAGACTAAACCTGATCAGGTCCTTGTTCTTGAAGATAACAATTTTATAACCAATTAATGGATTGAGGTATGATACACAAAGTAGTTTCCCTTGTATTGGGAGGAGGTCGAGGGTCGCGCCTTTTCCCATTGACACAGCAACGGTCGAAACCAGCGGTTCCAATAGCTGGAAAATATCGTTTGGTCGATATTCCGATTTCGAACTGTTTGAATTCTGGCTATAATAAGATCTTCGTACTGACGCAGTTCAATTCAGCCTCTTTGAACACACACATCAAAAATTCTTACAATTTCAGCATTTTCAGTAAGGGCTTTGTTGACATCTTGGCTGCTGAGCAGACCAATGAGGGCGATCGTTGGTTTGAGGGTACGGCTGATGCCGTTAGGCGAACGCAGAAACATCTCCTGAATGTAGATTACGACTACATTCTTGTCTTGTCTGGTGATCAGTTATACCAAATGGATTATTCGAAGCTGATTGACTTCCATGTTGAAAATGGGGGGGATGTTACCATTGCGACTATACCAGTCAATGGTAAGGATGCTACAGGATTTGGTATTTTAAAAGCGAATGAAGCAAATGAAATTACCGCTTTTGTTGAAAAGCCCGATAAGGATGAAGTATTAAATTGGACCTCAGAGGTCTCCGAGGTTTTGCATAAGCAGGGAAGACATTATCTGGCATCCATGGGGATTTATGTTTTCTCAAAAAACATCTTGCGCAACCTTTTAATTGCCAACCCCGGGATGGATTTTGGCAAGGAAATTATACCGGATGCCATTGAAGCACTTCGCGTGTTAAGTTATCAATTTGATGGTTATTGGACCGATATCGGAACCATCAAATCCTTTTTTGATGCCAATATCGGATTAACGGATGACATTCCGGATTTCAACCTGTTTAATGAAACCGTGTATACACGTGCGCGGATGCTTCCACCTTCGAAAATTTCGGGGACAACCTTGAATAATACGGTAATTGCCGATGGATGTATTTTAAATGGAGATAAACTGGAGAGGTCTGTTATTGGGATACGTTCCCGTATTGGTGAAGGGACGGTTATTAAATCGACCTACATGATGGGAACAGATTACTATGAGCAATTGGAAGAAGTATTGGAATTGGGAAATACACAAAAGCCACCACCGGTAGGCGTGGGTAAACGTTGTTATATTGAAAATGCTATTTTGGATAAGAACTGCCGTATTGGAGATGACGTTCGTATCATTGGTGGACCGGGCTTGAATGATGGCGATTTTGATACGCATATGATCTGTGACGGCATCGTTGTTGTGAAAAAAGATGCGATCATTGCCAATGGTGTTACGATAGGATTTTGATCATTTATATATGTTGAAGCGAAAGTCCGCCGTCTATTTAAAAGCTAAAACAGCGGACTTTCGTTACTTTTCCTTTGTTTAATGATAAAATGGAGATTGATGCCCAATATTGCCGTGCTGTATGGATTAATACTGTCAAAGAGGTAGTTTATAAATATTATCTTTGCGCATTATAAAATTTTTTAAGGCTAAAATGATCGATTACTGGAAACAGATTGTTTTTTATTGGCTACTGGTTTTACTTTTTGTAATGCCGGTTACCTCATTTGCGCAGATCTTGTCGGAACAACCTTCGGATTCGAGCAGCAGATCTCATTTTTTTAAGAAAATTCCTTACAAAGAACTGGCTGTTCCTGTAGGATTGATCACCTATGGTATCGTTGCCAAAGGGAATCCCTTTTTAAAAGGGATAGATGAAGACATTAGAGACGGCGTTTCGAGAAGGAACAATCAAAAAATTAAGTTGGACGATTTCACACGTTTTGCTGGAACTGCCGGAGTTTTTGTGCTGGATGCGGTCGGGGTACCTGCGAAACATAACCTTAAACAACGCCTGTTCACAACGGCGGTTTCCAATATTATCATGACTTCAACCGTGAGAATTATGAAATCTACTATACCTGTTTGGCGACCCGATAGTTCAGCGAACAATTCCTTTCCTTCAGGGCATGCTGCCACTGCATTTGTTGGTGCGGAATTACTTTGGCAGGAATACAGACAGGAGTCAATTTGGTACGGAATAGCGGGGTATGCTGTTGCCGCGGGTACCGGTTATCTGCGGATGCACAATGATAAGCACTGGTTCTCGGATATCGCTATGGGAGCTGGGGTCGGGATCTTAAGTACTAAAATCGCCTATTGGTTGCTACCGCTGGTAGACAGTCGATTGCAGAATTCAAAAAAGAGTTATGTGGTATTACCAACCTATAATGGACGGCAATTTTGCCTAAATGCCAGCTTACAGTTTTAGGCTCTTTTTTTTAAGTCCCATTCGGAGCCTCTACATTGATCGTACTCGGCTCGCCTGAAAATAAAATTTCTTAGATATTATTCGTACAGGGATATAAATCCACTTTAAATCCCTGTGTTCACTACCGTTTTTAGGTGTCCTACCTGAAGATTGGGACTGCTGTGTCCGGCATTTCCATTCCCTGTTTTAAGCATGTAACGTTTCTGTGAATTTTGGATTAAAAAATCATATTAGTTTCGTTAATAAGATTTTGTTTTTTAAATTTAATAGACAATCTAATCCACTTTTGCTGTTTTTTATAAAAAGAAAGACATGCAAAGTCAATAAACCAAAGTTGAACCCTACGGTTCTTTATTATTTTAAACCAATTTGTAATTATGATGAGAAATTTTTTTCTTCATGGAAAGGCGAGACCCATTAGCCTTTTGGGGCTCTGCCTGCTGTTTAGTCAGCCTGATTCTTACGCGCTGAATCTGGATCCGATCAATGCTATTGTCGATCAGGATCAGGTTACAGGGATCATCAAAGATGAAAAAGGTCAGGTATTAGCCGGTGCTACCATCACCGTCAAAGGAACATCCGTTCAAACGTCCTCCAATCAACAAGGTGTTTTTTCTATTCGCGCAAAGCGCGGTGATGTTTTGGTCGTGAACTACCAAGGGTTTACAAAACAGGAGGTGGCCGTTTCCGCAGGTAATGTGAACGTGGTCATGGTATCGAGTGATCAAGCACTTGAAGAAGTCGTGATCATTGGCTATGGTAAGCAGCGGAAAGGGAATATTACCGGTTCGGTCGCTACCGTCAATGCAGAACAGTTAAAAAACATCCCCAGTTCAAATCTTTCCAATTCACTCGCCGGTAGAGCTGCAGGTGTCAATGTCACCAATACTTCGGGGATGGCCGGAGCATCGTCGAGCTTGCGTATACGGGGGAGTTTTGCCGAGCCACTCTATGTAATTGATGGCGTGGTTCGCGATAAAGCTGCATTCGATGTGCTTGAAGCGAACGAGGTTGACCAAATGACCTTCTTAAAAGATGCTGCAACAGCCGCAGTGTATGGCACCCGGGCCGGTAATGGCGTAGTGGTGGTAACGACAAAAAAAGGAACGGCGCAAGCACCTGTTTTTAATGTACAAAGTAATTATACTTTCAATACGCCAACACAGGAGCTCCTTGCTAATTTAACGACTGCGCAAGATGAACTCACTTATCAAAACCGGGTCGCCGAATTTCGTGGTCTTTCTATCCCCAATGGACAAAAAGAGTTTGATTATTTCAAGGACAAAAATTACAATGCTAATGACGTTATCTGGCGCAATCCGTTTACACATCGACAATCAATATCGGTTAATGGGGGTGGCGACAAAATTACTTATTATAGCTTGCTGAGCTACCGTAAAGAAAATGGATCTTATAAATCTTTGGATCATGAGAAATTTAATCTAAGGAGCAATATTTCCGCACAGATTACCGAAGATTTTAGCATGGATTTTAATATTTCAGCCAACCAGACTAATTCGAAGCGCTTTTTTTGGCCATTCAGCACATCTTCGAACGATGATGATTTTGATGTATCCGATTTCTACCGTGTTACATTCAACTGGCCAAAGATGTATCCGTTTTACCTGAATGCAGACGGAACACCGAGCAATACACCTACGGCTTATCCTGTACAGACGCCTATGGGAAGCTGGCAGGCGTGGAATGTGATCGATCAGGTCATTGGGGATCGCTATATAGACCGTAAAGTGCGGCAGGTCAATCCTATTATGACCCTAAACTTGAAGCTGGATAAATTGGTACAGGGCCTTTCGACAAAAGTTGTCGGAAGTTACATTGCTCAAGACTATATGCGCAAGCGTTATATGAGTTTTCAAAAGAACTATACCTTTACTTCTTTAAACCCGAATGACAACCGCTTTATACCAGCTCCGCCATCAGAAGCGAATATTAATATTTTTACTTTTAGTCAGAGCCAGCCTTTCATGGATTACAGCCCACAACGATTGTGGGAATATCAGGTAAACTGGTTTTTAAACTATAACCGCAAGTTTGGTAAACATTCCGTCGACGGAACATTGGTTTATGAACAGTCCAAAAAAGGAGGGACTTATGTCACTTCACGGGCAGAAAATCCAATTACAGCCCTGGATCAAATGTTTATTTATCCTACAGATCGCAACTTTAGGTCGACAACTGCCAATGAAACGATCGATTCGAGACGTGGTATCATCGGGCGTGCCAACTACAATTATGCGGATAAATATATTGCGGAGTTTTCTTTTCGTTATGATGGTTCACCATTATTTCCGACGGATAAGCGGTGGGGATTTTTTCCTTCAGTATCAGCAGCCTGGCGTGTGTCGGACGAAAACTTCTTTACGGATATAAAAAATACGATATCGGATTTGAAGTTCAGAGCTTCTTATGGTACAACGGGTAACGATTTGGATGTCAATGCCAATCGAATCGGGCAATTTGGTTATTTAGAAAAGTATACAACCTCGGGCGGTTATATGTTTGGTGACCGCTATTATAACGGTATTGCGTATGGTGCAACCCCAACACAAAATCTAACCTGGACAACTTCTAAGAGTGTCAACTTGGGTTTAGATTTTGGATTTGTTAATAATAAGCTGACCGGTAGCCTTGATCTGTTTTCACGCAAGGAAACCAATATTCTTGGTCCAAGATCGCTGAAGGTCCCTGACAATTACGGTCGTGCACTTGCTCCTGAAAACTATGCGGCGAGAAGTTATAAAGGCGGCGAGATTTCTTTTAACTGGAATGACAAGGTTGGTGAAGTGGCTTATGGTCTCAATGCCAATCTGGGGTATGCCAAAGACCGTTGGGACATCATTGACGAAGAACCATCTTATGCATCGGGCCAGCCGCAGAATTTTCGCTCCAGAATTGGACGACCTGAGAATAGAATTATCGGCTTAGAATCCCTTGGTTTGGTTAGGACACAGGCTGAAGCTGATGCGTTGAAAGCAAAAGGATTTAAGACCTACGGAAGGGATCCTTTTCCTGGGATGATCTTATATAAAGATATTCAGGGGGCGAATTACTCAGGTGGTCCGGATGGGAAAATTGATGATAACGATTTGCAGTTATTGTCGGACAATAATTCTCCGCGCATCAATTATGGGTTTGGATTCAATGCGAGCTGGAAGGGTTTTTATGTCTCGGCCTTATTTCAGGGAGTTCTTGCTTATGATCGCATGATCAGTAATCAAGAAGGCGGTGGAATGCGTCAGCACGGTGATACCTTCCGTCCATATTATCCAATTTGGGCTTCCGATGTCTGGACACCGGATAATACCGACGCCAAATATCCGCGGCCAACAGGATACTCTGGATGGGCCGAATCCGGTGCAGCCCCTTCGTCATTCTGGATAAGAAATGGAGCCTATTTGCGCTTACGTGACATTAATGTTTCTTATCGATTGCCGAAGAGCATGACGGAGAAACTGCGTGTGAAAGATGTCAATCTGTTTTTTAATGGGACCAATTTGTTTGTTTTTTCGCCAATGAAAGAGTTTCATGATCCCGAACAAAAGCTGTATGATTCTTATCCAGTCATGAAAACCTTTACGTTTGGACTTGATGTTAAATTTTAAATGAAAAAAAGATGAAAAAAATATATTATCCTTTAATTGCATTGGCTTTGTGCATGTCCTCCTGTAAAAATGTATTGGACATTGAGGACCTCAATTCGCTGGATGAAGCCAAGGTATGGGCTGATCCAAATCTAGTGAACGGCTATCTTGCCAATTTATATCCACTATTTGGTAACTGGAATTCTGGTGCGGACGGAAATTCGGAACAACTAATCGGCATCGCTTTTCCATTGGATGCGGTTACCGTCAACAATGGTTCTTACAAATCATGGGATTATACAACCATCCGGAAAATCAATACGGCCATACAGAAAGTCAATGAAAGTACTTCATTAAAAGACGATTTTAAAAAAACGGTGATTGGCCAAGCGTTGTTTATGCGTGCCTTTATGTATTTTAACATGGTCAGGATCCACGGCGGTGTTCCTTATATTACTGTACCGCAAGACCTAAAAAATGATGATCTTAATGTGCCCCGCAATTCGACAAAAGAATGTTTTGATCTGATCGTTAAAGATCTGGATCAGGCAATTTCACAATTGCCAAAAACAATTGCAAAAGGAACAGCAGATTATGGGAAAATTGATGGTGATTTTGCAGCCGCTTTTAAAGCAAAGGTATTGTTATATAAGGCTTCTCCACAGTTTAACCCTTCCAATCCTTATGGAAATGCCTATTGGCAGGAGGCCAATACCGCAAATAAATTAGCTTATGATCAGCTTAAGGCGGATGGCTATAGTTTGACTTCAGATTATTCCAACATTGCGCTGGTAGAAAAGGGGCCGGAGGTTGTTTTTGCTGTGATTAATACCTATCCAAATAAAGTTGCCAATTGGGATAATGGTGTACGTCCGGGATCTGAAAGTAGGGGGCCGGCAAGTTCCGTTCCATCCTGGGAATTTGTAAAAGCTTTTCCAATGAAAGATGGAAAGTTATATTCCGATCAAGCGGGTAAATACCATAAGACAGAAGATCAATTTTTACAATCCTATTGGGAAAACCGCGATCCGCGTTTTGACAAGTCTATTGTGTGGAATGCCAAAATCTATGAAGTTTCCGGCAAGACTGGCAAAAGACAATACACTTCTGTCGGTATTGCTCCGGCTTTAGATGACTTTGGCATTAACCCGAAGGCAAAAACTCCATCGTCCAATTTGGATCGATATAGCGGGTTTTTTATCTTAAAAAATTCCAAACTGTCATTAAAGCAAACCGAAGTGGAAACTCAGTATGATGTCGACTTTGTGTTGATGCGCTATGCCGAGGTCCTATTGAATTATGCTGAAACGGCAAATGAAACAGGAGATTTTGCGACAGCCTTAGACCTGGTTACGCAAATTAGGAAAAGAGCGGGAATCGAGCCGGGCGCAGACAATAAATTTGGCATAACAGCAACCACGAAGGAACAAATGCGCGAGGCCATTTTGGCAGAGCGTAATATTGAGTTCTGTTTTGAGGGACATCGTTTTTGGGATTTAAGAAGGTTACGTAAGCTCAATATACTGAACAATACAACCAAACATGGAGTTGAAGCGATAGCAATAAATTCAAATGGAACGGAGATGAATCTGGATGATGCCAATGCATTGGCCAAAACATATACATTGAAGGAAAATCAGTTCAAATATAGCGTCTTGCAGGTGCCCAGTACAGGAAACAAAGTGAATTTGGTACCCGATACCTATTATTTCTTTCCCGTCGCGCAGTCGGTCATTGACAAGAACCCAAATATCAAGCAGAATAAAGATTGGGGCGGAACATTTAATCCAACCATGGAATAGTATTTTTGTCTAAACCTATTCAATAAAAAACACCCGCAACAGCTAAAGCCGTTGCGGGTGTTTTATTTAAATCTCATTTATGGTGAGTTTATTAATCACCCGATTGAGCCTTATTTGGATGATAATTTAAAAACTCTTGAACTGAGTCTACCCTGGCCTTTGATTTTGATTTCTTTCGGATAGAGTTCCAAAAGTCCATAGGCGTTGCTGGTAGCTGTTTCGATCATACCCTCCATGGTTACAAAAGGAATATTATTTGCCATTACATAATTGCCTTTATGATTATGACCGGAAAGTACCAACTTAACTTCGGGGAATTTGTATAGTATATCAAGAACCTTCCGGTTATTGAGTGTTTCATAGCCGTTTTCTGGCAATAAAGGATGATGTGTCAATACGATCACATGCTCTTTGTTTTTCCACGCTTGGGCAAGTTCGTTTTGTAACCATTCGAGTTGTTTACGGTCAACTCCGCCATTCCAGGGTTGCGTATTTTTCCTTCCGCTTGTCTGTAGGCTATCCACCAGGGTTTTCCATTCACGTTGGTCTGCTGAATTGGGCGTTGTGGCATATTCACTGAGCGCATTCGTATTTAAGAAAACAAACCGCCATTTTCCTTTTGTAAATGCATAGTATTTAGCTGGCATCCCAAAAGCAGTGTGCAAAAGATCCGGTTTGGATACGTTAACATAGTCGTGGTTTCCAAGTAGACAATAAGTCGTTTTTTTTAAGGGGGAGAGATGTTCTAACAGTACTGGAAGATCTTTTGGACCTTCGTCGACAAGATCGCCAAGAATCAATGAAAAATCGACCTTATTGCGATTGAAGAAGTCTACAGCCGTATCGACCTTCATTAATGAATTGTGGTAGAAACGGCTACCGTGGTCTGTTTTGTCTGCGTATTGCATATCGGCCATGATACCGATACGGAGGACCGGTGTGTTGGATTGTGCCATGCTGAATAAGCCGGGTAAAGAGCAGATGACGAATATGGAAAGAAACTTCCATTCCTGTTTGATTTTTAAGCCAATCTGTTTCATTTTTTTAGCGTTTTAAAATATGTTGCTATAAGAATATATTAGTCCGTATTCCGGTAATGTTGCTTTGCTGTCTGTTTAGTCTATTTTTTGAACCACTGTTCTAGGTAATTGATTATAATGTTATCACGAGTATACTGAGAATAAATTAGAGATTCAAGTAAATTGAATACACAAACGTTTGTGTAAATTGATGGATCACTAACGAATTATAAATAATTGCCAACACATATAAACTATCGATTTTTTAGCTATTGTAATACTGTAAATTGGCGATTGTGGTGTTTAACGAATAAAAGGTTTTAACTTCTGTGTTGATTGTAATTTTTTAAGGACTTATTATTTGAAACGAAATGCAAAAATAAATACGTATGATAAAGAAAATCCTGATTAGCTTGACTTCAATTACCATTATTGGCTGTTGCTGGTTTTTTTTACGCTATTCGACGCTATCGACTTGGCGCCTACGCAAAATAATCATTTGGCAAGTGAGGGAAAATGGAAAATAGAGCAGCGGGCTGATATTGTCAATAGGACAAGCTGGTCGTTGTTCTGCAAAACATGGATGACTAGTATTCAAAAAAAACGTATTTTCACAATAGACAAATTTTATCCATACCAGTAAGGACTAAAAAACTAAATAAATGATCAAACAGAATTCGGCGGAGAGAATCACTATTTACCTGAATACAAAGGAAGAGTGGCGATTTTGGCTTGAGAACAATCATCACATAGCACAATCAATTTGGGTGATCTGTAATACTAAAAAATCAAATTTACCGGTGGTCAACTGGACTGAACTTGTGGATGAAGCTTTGTGTTTTGGCTGGATTGATAGCACACGGAGGCCGATTGATGCCTATTCATTCATGCAGTTATTTAGCCGAAGAAAACCCAATAGTACCTGGTCTAAAATTAACAAAGAAAAAGTTAAAAAACTAATCGATGCGAATCTGATGACTCCAGCGGGGCATGAGGTTATAAAAATAGCGCAAGAAAATGGCTCTTGGTCAATTTTGGACAGTGTGGAAGAATTAATTATTCCCGAGGATTTGGATGAAGCATTTCAACATTACGCTGGTTCAAAAGATTATTTTCTTGGATTGAGTAAATCCGTCAAAAAAATGATGTTGCAATGGATTGTTCTCGCCAAAAGACCAAATACCCGCAAAAAACGCATTGATGAGATTGCCGCAAGAGCAGCAGAAAAAGACAGGCCTAAGCAATTTCAGTAAGTTTCCAGTATTTTGAACTGCTATTTCGAGTGGTGAATAAAGGATTTTTAGTCAGATCTAAACATCTGGTTTTAGAAATTCTATTACCTAATAGGGCTGTTTAAATAGTGCTATTTTCATGGCTATTTATTTAATAGCAATCTTTTGGAAGCGCTTCATTGTAAAACTGATTTTCAATTTTTCCTACAAAACGTATTAATTAATTTATACCAGTTCTACTATTAGCAGGGGTTTAACAGGGGGATAACAGGGGGTTAACAGGGGTATAACAGGGGTAAACCCTTGCTAACACCCTGTTAATCCCCTGTAAAAATGGTATTATTCCGGTTTAACTTACGAACGTGATCGCAATGTGGTAACTTGGTTAGCGGATAAAGAATAGCTGTCTCAACAATGCCATTTTTATATTGGGAATATGATAAGAGGTGATAGTGCGTGTTGTATAATGATGAAACGATCAAAAGACCATGTCAAAGCTTATATTAATAGCAACTTGATTTGCTGTATTTGATCAATTTTTGTATCATTGGGGAGATGATAACCAATGCAGCAGCTTAAGTCTTTTTTATACGCGTATCTCCAACTCTTTCTTCTCCTTTTCTTAGGGCAATCTTCAGTTTGGAGCCAGGTCAATACGTATGCGTTTAAAACCTTAACTTCTGACCAGGGCCTGGTGCATAATCATGTCAATTGCGCACTCAGGGATAAGTACAATTACTTATGGTTTGGTACCGAATCTGGCCTGAGCCGATTTGATGGAGCGCAATTCACAAATTTTCGCTATTCCGCCAATAAACGTACCGGGCTGAGTGGAAATTCGATTTCCGCAATCTTTGAGGGACCAGAAGGTAATGTATGGATCCGTACCAGCAACCGGATGAATGTGTATGATCAGCATTCAGGCATTATCGTCCAGCAGCTTGATTCCATACTGACCCGCTTAAAGTTGCCCGTCAAAGACGTACATACGATAAGACCGCTGGAAGGGCAGACCTTTGCACTATTGTATAGCGATCGTTCACTGATCTTGTACGATAGCCTAAAGAAAACCTATCGTACTGTACCGCAGTTGACCAAAAACAACCGAATAGCCGATGTGATAGCTGGGCAAGGGCAGACGATCTGGGTAATCTACGAAAATGGCCTGCTGGGTCACATTGATACGAAATCACTGCGAAGTACCAAAACTAGCTTATTGCCGATCAGCAATAAGCTGGTAAATTATAATCTATTTGCCGATCAGGACGGGGCGATATGGATCTTCTCAAAGGATATTCCAATCGGTGTATACTGGCTTGATCCGAAAGATGGATCAATTCAACATCTCCAAAAAGAACTATCCAATCCTTTTGTAGGCAATATCGTGCAAGATGATAAAGGGCATCTCTGGCTAGGAACTGACCATGGTGGGATCAATGTTTATGATAAAAAAACAAAAAGTGTACAAATCATCGGTAACGATAAATATGATTTACGGAGCCTACCTTACAATAGCATAACGGCTTTATATCGGGATAAGTCAGGGATTATCTGGACGGGAACATACAAAGGCGGCATCAGTTATTATCATCCCAACTTGTTATTATTCTCCTTAGTCAAGAACTATCCTGGACTTCCCAAATCACTTCCCTTTGACGACGTCAATAAGTTTGTACAGGATCGAAAGGGTAATCTCTGGATTGGGACAAATGGCGGGGGATTGCTCTATTATGATCTCAGTCAGAAAACCTTTACGCAATACCTGCATGATCCTCAGGATCCCAATAGTTTGAGCAGCAACGTGATTGTTTTCTTATTGCTGGATGCGGAAGACAGGCTGTGGATAGGAACTTATCGAGGTGGTATGTGTCGATTTGACGGCAAAAGTTTTAAGGTTTTCCACCGTGACGCGGCCCCCGGGAAATTGAATGACGATAGTGTATGGGAGATCTATGAAGATAGTCAACATCGGTTTTGGATAGGAACGCTAAGTACCGGCCTGTACCTGTTTGATAAAAAAACAGAACAGTTTTCGAAAACATATACACGGCAGGGCCAAACCATCAACAGCAATTATATCTCTGTCTTATTTGAGGATTCAAAAAAACGTCTCTGGATCGGCACAGCTACAGGATTGGCATTGTTGACACCCGACGACAAGATTACTTATATCAATACATCCAGTTCGCCTATGAAACTCATGAATGATCTAATTTATGATATCAAAGAGGATAAAACTGGTCGTATTTGGGTAGCGACACAAGAGGGACTGCATGTAATCGATGGTGCGAAAATAAGCTATCTTACACAGCAAGATGGGCTTAGCGACGATGCAATCCTGGCGCTCTTGATAGATGATCAAGGTGATATTTGGGCTTCCACAAACAAAGGCCTGTCGACGATTGTCGGTACAGGGCAGGCAGAGAAGTTTATCATCCGCAATTTTACGCAGGAATTGGGCCTTCAGGGTAATGTATTCAATGAAAACGCTGCTTTAAAAATGCGGGACGGAAGACTTGTTTTTGGTGGGCCAAAGGGGTTCAATTTTATTGATCCTGCGAAAATTAGCCGCGAAAGTGAACTGATCTT
>NZ_DKSP01000219.1:37031-50543 GCF_002472745.1 Sphingobacterium sp. UBA7253
GAACTGATCTTGCCGCTTTTGTCCAATCTCTATTTATTCAATAAGCGGGTCGCCGTAGGTGAAGAATTTTCGGGCCGGGTCATTTACGATCAAGCCCTGAATAATCTTAAGGAACTGAGGCTTCCGTACAACCTCAATGCCATTTCGCTGGAGTTCTCGACCTTTGACTACCTACAGCAACATAATGGACTCTATCAATATCAGCTTGCTGGTCTAAGTGATGAATGGTTTGATTTTGAACCGGGAACCATGCGGGCCAGTTTTACCAATCTGGACACGCGCAGCTACAGCTTGTATATTCGGCATGCTATCGATTCAAGTAGCTGGTCAGATGGTGTACTACTTTTGACAATCGATATACAGCCACCGTTTTGGCGTTCAACAATGGCCTTTCTTTTTTATGCCTGTTTGATATTAGTCGTCCTATGGGCTTATTTTTATTTGACAAAACTGCGTGTCAGGACGCGTAATCAACTCTATCTCGCACAAGAGCAAGCTGCACAGGCAAAGGAATTGGATGCGTTGAAAACACGTTTCTTTACCAATATAAGCCATGAATTCAGGACTCCGATCAGTTTGATTCTAACTCCAGCACAGCAGCTGCTGGATGAAGAGCAGCATCCGGAAAAAAAAGCCGACCTAAACTTAATCAAGAAGAATGCAGACCGTCTGCTTAAATTGGTCAACCAGCTGCTGGACTTTAGAAAATTGGAGAAAAGTGAACTTGAACTGAACGAAGAATATGGGGACCTCATGGGATTTATCCGCGAACAGCTTGATGCCTTTGCCGGGATAGCTCAAAGCAATCAGATCTCGCTGCAGGTCAATATCGCTCCAGACACATATCTGTCCTGGTTTGACAAAAACAAATTGGAAAGCATTATTTTCAATCTGATGTCAAATGCGGTCAAATTTAGCCCAGTATCCGGTATTGTGACATTCAATGCCGAAATCACTGAACAAGAAACAGAAAAGATACTGTGTATTGAAGTTCAAAATCAGGGTATAGCGATTCCCGAAAATTTACAAGCCCGCGTTTTTGAACGTTACATACAACTGGATGTGCCAAATGGAAAACTGAATCAGGGTACAGGCATCGGGCTTTCTATTGTCAAAGACTATGTCGAATTCTTGAGTGGAAATATCAGGCTGAGCAGCAATGCGCACTGGACGACATTTAATGTTCAGTTGCCCATAAATAAGGCCATAGCGAGCGCCGATCCCGTCGAAAGCAGTAAGCAGGATAAACCCGCTATTTTATTGGTGGAAGATGATATTGACTTCCTTCATTACTTGGAGCGGACCCTGAGTTCGGTCTACCTAATTTACGCTGTACAAAGTATTAATGATGCAAAATTGACCCTAAGCAAGCAGCAGGTCGATCTTGTCATCACCGATCTCAGCCTGCCTGGAGAGAGCGGACTGGATTTTTGCCGCTTTATAAAAGCCCAGGCTAAGCTGGTCCATATCCCTGTGCTGATTGTAACTGCGGTAGTCAATCAGAAGATCGAACTGGAGGCCTTACAGGCCGGTGCAACAGATTATATCAACAAACCTTTTAATATCAGTCTGCTGCGTTCAAAATTGGCGCAGATACTCCATCAGCAGCAGACGTTAGTAAAACGGTATAAAAAACAGATCAACGTTAATCTGGCGCAGCCCGATATCGAATCTGCTGATGAACAGTTTATCCGTGTGCTTGTAAAGGAAATTGAGCAGGATCTCAGTGACTCTTCGCTTTCTGTCGAACTGCTAGCCAAAAGAATGAACCTCACCCGCGTAGGGCTTTATAAAAAGGTGCTTGCCATCACAGGCTATTCACCGATGGAATACATCCGACATATTCGGCTCAAGCGTGCCATGCATCTGGTTCAGAACTCGAAATTATCGATGGCTGAAATTGCTTATGAAGTAGGATTCGGAAATCCGAAACAATTCAGCAAATATTTTAAATCTGCATTTGGTAACCTGCCGTCTTTTTATCGAAAAAGCTTGTAAATAAGTGAATTATCGATAGTGTTGCCCGCGAGTATTCCCGCATAAGTTAACAAAATAACCCCTAAAAGTTAACAAAACATACCCCTTATACAACCGGTTGCATTCTATATTTGATCTGTTCTTTCAATAGGAAAGGACGTGTAATAACCAAGGGAATATAATAACCAATAAATCTTATTTAAATGCGCAACTTAACGTACGCTTTAAGTGGTTTGATGCTCTTCGCAATCGTGCAGCAGGGATTTAGCCAAGCCAATAAAGCTCATTATGAAAAAATGCCTTCCGGTATTAAGGTCAGCTTCAAAAATTCGGAGACCTCCATTGATCAGGATATTTATTTGGATGTCGTAACCGACAAGATTGTGCGTGTCACAGCTGTTCCGGCTGGTGCAGTCTTACCGGGACAAACAAGCTTAGTGATCGTCGATTCAGTGCGCCGGCAAGTAAAATCACTCGCGGTAAGCTCGACAGACTCGACGGTAAATGTACAAACGGCCAATATGCAGGCAGTTGTTTCCTTGATGAATGGTAACGTGGAATTTTTTGATCTTAAGGGGCAATCCATCCTTAAAGAAGCAAAGCGGAATTCAAGTTCTTTCTTAGCCAATAGTTATCAAGGTGATGCATTTTATCACATTAACCAAGACTTTATTGTCAATGCTGAAGAAGGGATCTACGGACTCGGCCAACATCAGAATGCGGTGATGAACTATAACCGTGGAAAACAGGTTTCGCTGCTGCAATATAATACAGAAATCGGAATCCCCTTTTTACTGTCCACCAATAACTATGGTATTTTATGGCACAATTACTCCATCACAAAAGCGGGCGACGTGAGACCGTTATTGCCCTTAAATGCTTTTAAACTACAGTCAAAAGAAGGTGAACCGGGCTGGCTCACAGCAACCTATGTAAATCGGAACAAGGGCGAAGAGGTTTATCTATCCCGACCGGAATCGATCATTGACTATGGCTACCTAACAGATCAGCACAAGTTTCCAAAAGGCGTAAATCTGGCCGAAAGCAAAGTCATCTATGCCGGAAGTTTCTCTTCGCCCTACACAGGCAAACATGTGCTGCATTTTAAATATTCGGGTTATATGAAAGTCTGGATTGATGGGGAGCTGGTCGCCGACCGCTGGCGGCAATCCTGGAATGCAGGTACCTTTGAGATTGAGAGAGACCTCCAGAAAGATAAGACCCACCAGATCCGCATGGAATGGATACCAGATGGAGGGGAGTCTTATTTTACCTTAAACTGGCAGAGTCCTATCCCGGAAGTGCGTAAAAACGTATTTTCCTTTAATTCGGAAGCTGGCGATGCCATAGATTATTACTTTGTTCAGGGCGCATCAATGGATGAGGTCATTGCAGGTTATCGCCACTTGTCCGGCAAGGCACCGATTATGCCGCTTTGGAGCTTCGGATTTTGGCAGAGCAGAGAACGCTACAAGACGCAAGCGGAAATTGAAGCGGTCGCAGCTGAATTTCGCAAACGTAAGATTCCAATCGACAATATTGTGCAGGATTGGTCTTACTGGGCTGAAAATGACTGGGGGAGCCAGAAATTTGATGTAAAGCGTTTCCCAGATCCTCAGGCCATGGTGAAGAAGCTGCATGATCAGCACTTTAAGATCATGATTTCGGCCTGGCCCAAAATCAATGAAGAGTCTTCCGTATACCAAGAATTTAAAGCCAACAAATGGATCTATCCACGAAATATTTATGATGGCAGAAAAGACTGGATCGGAAAGGGCTATACCTCGACATTTTATGATCCTTTCAACAAAGCGGCACGCGATGGGTTCTGGAAATTGTTGGACAACAACCTGTTCAAAATTGGGATCGATGCTTGGTGGATGGATGCCAGCGAACCAGATATTCACTCCAATATTGATCTGGATGAGCGTAAATCGGTTTTTCAGCCGAGTATAGGGTCATCTGTTCGCTATTATAATGCGTTCCCTTTGCAAAATGCCAAGGGTATCTATGAGGGCCAGCGTGAAACAGATCCTAACAAACGGGTATTTATTCTGACGCGATCTTTTTTTGCAGGGCAGCAGCGCTATGCTGCGGCGGCCTGGAGCGGCGATATTGCTTCGAGATGGCATGACATGAAAGATCAGATTGCCGGGGGCATCAATTTCTCGATGTCCGGGACACCTTACTGGACCATGGATGCGGGTGGCTTTTTGGTTGAAAATAGGTTTCACAAACCTAATGCGGCAGACTTGGAGGAGTGGCGCGAGCTGAATAGCCGCTGGTACCAATACGGGGCATTCTTGCCTTTGTTCAGGGCGCATGGACAATATCCCTACCGTGAGCCGTATAATATCGCTCCTGTGGATCATCCGGCCTATAAAAGCATGACCTATGCGATCAATCTACGGTATAAATTACTGGCCTATAATTACAGTCTTGCCGCAAAGACTTTTTTTGAGGACTATTCGATGATACGTGGACTTGCCATGGATTTCCCGCAGGACAAAGATGGATTCGACAGCAACGACCAATACCTTTGGGGGCCATCCTTGCTCGTCAGTCCAGTCACAGAAAAAGGAGCAACCTCACGCAAGATACACTTTCCAAAAGGAGCCAGCTGGTATGATCTATACAGTGGCAAGATGGTAGCAGGCGGGCAGGATCTGCTTATTGCAGCACCATACGAACGTATCCCTGTTTATGTCAGAGCCGGAGCAATAGTGCCCATTGGACCTGTCATGCAGTATACGGCCGAGAAAAAGCCGGATGTGCTGGATATTTATATCTATGCCGGAGCAGACGGTCAGTTTTCACTCTATGAAGACGAAGGGAGCAATTATAATTATGAAAAAGGGAAATATAGCCGCATTGATTTCAGCTACGATAATTCTGAACAGATACTGTCTTTGGCCAGCCGTCAGGGAGATTTCGACGGCATGCTGACCAAAAGAAAGTTCAATATCATTTTTGTCAGCGACAGGAATGCCGTCGGACTGGATGTTTCATCAGCAAAATCTACAGTGGTAACCTATGCAGGTAAAGCCTTGCAGGTCAAATTAAAATAATAAAAACCAATTTATAAATCAAGACATATGATAAGCAAACAATTGTTGAGCAGGGGCATGGCCGTCGTTGTCATGACCAGCGTGACCTCTTTGGTCTGGGCACAATCCTTCACCGGATCGGTTGTTTCGGCTGATTCAGGATTGCCGATCGGGGGCGCGAGTATCAGCGTAAAGAATCAGAAGATTTCAACGAGCAGCGATGAATCGGGCAAGTTTTCTATTGCAGCCAGCACAGGGACTGTATTGACCATTACTTACGTAGGGTACAAAACGGAGGAAGTTAAAATTACTGGTCCCAATATGGTGATCCGCCTACAGCCGCAAGCTTCCGATCTCGAAGAGGTGGTAGTCATTGGCTACGGTGTACAAAAGAAAAAACTGAATACAGGAGCCAATTTGAAGGTGGAGGGTGAAGAACTGCAGAAGCGCAATCAATTGAACCCGCTGCAGTCGCTTCAGGGACAAGCACCGGGTGTATCCATTACATCAACTTCCGGTCAGCCGGGAGCAGATATGAAGGTCGTCGTCCGGGGGTTGGGAACAATCGGTAATTCGGGCCCCTTGTACGTCATCGACGGCGTTCCGGGAGGTGATATTTCGGTCTTGAATGCGGCCGATATCCAATCTATCGACGTACTGAAAGACGCAGCTTCGGCCGCCATCTATGGTTCGCAGGCTGCCAATGGGGTTATCCTGGTCACCACCAAAATGGGCGCTGCGGGAAAAAACGTGCTGTCGTTTGATGGCTATACGGGTATTCAGAACGTTTCGCGTAAAGCAAAATTGCTGGATGCAGATCAGTACAAGCTGATCATGAATGAGCAATCGCTGAATTCGGGGGCCGCGGTGATTGATTTTAACGGCATGGACGGTCTGGCCAATACCAATTGGATGGATTATATGTTCAAGGATAATGCAAAAATGGACAATTACAATGTTGCCCTGACCGGCGGCTTTGAAAAATCCACCTACGCCTTATCGATGAATTATATTGGTCAGGAGGGGATTGTCGGTGGTAAAGATGTTTCCAACTATCAGCGTTATGGTTTCCGGACGAATTCGGAACATAAACTCTTCGATAACTTTGTGAAAATAGGTCAGCACCTCAACTTTAATTACATCAAAAATCGAGGCATCAGTGTCGGCAATCAGTACAGCAATACGCTGCGTGGTGCGTTTGCCACTTCGCCCTTGTCACCGGTGTATTCAGACAACGGTTTGTACGGAAGTCCTTTCAATGATACTTCCAATTCACCTTGGTACAATGGGGACAGCAATCCATATGGGGTGATGATGACCAATTCGAACAACGCCAATGATGGCCAAAAATTATTGGCCGATATCTTTGCGGAAATCGAACCGATCAAAGGCCTAAAGGTGCGGTCATTGCTGGGATTCAACTATTATGCTTCAGAATACAGAAGTTTTACGCCCTTATACCGCTTCTCCATCTACACCTACAACCAAGATCATACAACAACCTCGCAGAACATGAGCAAAGGTCATACGCTGACCTGGACAAATACAGCTTCTTATGACTTTGATATCAATACGGATCATCGCTTTTCGGCGATGGTCGGTATGGAATCGCTACGTTACCAGGGAACTTACCTTTCGGGGTCCAACTGGAATCTGCTTTCGCAGTTCAATGATTTTGCACATGCTTACCTGGACAATACTACAGGCCAGGCACACCTGGATGAAAAAGGAAACGTCGTTGAAACGCGTACGGTGTCTGGAAAACCTGAGAACATCACCCGTAGGGTCTCGTACTTTGGACGGCTAGGCTACAATTATAAAGAAAAGTACCTGTTGAATGCTACATTGCGTGCAGATGGATCCTCTAAATTTTCGCGCAGCAACCGCTGGGGATATTTCCCTTCGGTATCGGCAGGCTGGGTAATTTCTTCGGAAGAGTTTTTTAAAGAACATTTAGCGGCTGTAAACTTCTTTAAACTCCGCGCTTCATGGGGGCAAGTGGGCAATCAGGATATCGCTGATTTTCAATATGCGGCACCAATCAGTACCTCAACAGGCATTACATCGTCCAACCCCGGCGCACATTATGTCTTTGGAACGAGCAACAATAATATTGCCGGGGCTTATCCGAGCCGCTTATCCAATCCGAATCTGACCTGGGAAACTTCCGAACAGACCAATATCGGATTTGATGCCAAATTTGCGAACAGCCGTCTGGATGTTGTTGCCGACTTTTATGTCAAAAAGACGAAAAACTGGTTGGTTACAGCGCCTGTTTTGGCGACAACCGGAACGTTGCCCCCTTTTATCAATGGCGGTGACGTGAAGAATACAGGGGTGGAACTGGGACTAAATTGGGCGGATAAGATCAATGAAGTCAAGTATCGCATTGGGGTAAATGGTGCCTATAACAAAAATAAGGTGGGACAGATACCAACAGAAGATGGTATTATCCACGGACAGACAGCCATGTTATACGATAACTCGGAAGAATTTTACCGCGCCGCAAACGGCCTGCCCATTGGCTACTTCTGGGGGTATAAAACAGACGGTCTATTCCAGAACCAAGCCGAGATCGACGCCTGGAAAACAGCCGGAAAAGGTATCCTTCAAGCGGATGTAAAACCGGGCGATGTGAAATATGTAGATCAGAATAACGATGGTATTATCAATGCCTCGGATAAGACAAATTTGGGCGTGGGCATGCCTAATTTTACCTATGGATTTAATATTGGACTGGATTATAAAGGATTTGATTTCTCGGTGAATGCCTATGGTTCCCTTGGAAACAAAATTGTACAGTCTTACCGCAATCATGCCAATAAACAAGCAAACTATACCACACGAATATTAGACCGATGGACCGGGGAAGGTACTTCCAGTACGATCCCCCGTGTTACGGAAACTAATGTCAATTGGCAGTTTTCAGACCTTTATATTCAGGATGGAGACTTTCTTCGGATCAGCAATGTGACCTTAGGTTATGATCTGTCGAAACTGATCAAATGGAAGTATGCTAATCAGATCCGCTTCTACGTACAAGGTCAAAACCTGTTGACGTTCACCAAATATGATGGGATGGATCCCGAGATTGGTTATGGAACAGATGGTTGGGTATCGGGTATCGACCTCGGTTACTATCCAAGACCAAGGACTGTATTATTTGGCCTAAATGTTAAATTCTAAACACAAGAAATCATGAAAAAAACGAGCTATATCTATCATTCCATGTTATTTGGATCCTTAATCTTAGGATCATGTTCATCCAGTTTTTTGGATGTCGAACCGATGACAAGCGTTTTGGAAAGCAATTTTTATAAAACGGTAGCCGATGCCGACATGGCTCTGGTCGGCTGCTATGATGGTTATCAACGGACGACCTCCAATGGGAGCCAGTCTTTCTATCTGACAGCAGAGGTGGCCGCCGACAATTGTTTTGGCGGAACAGGTACAACAGACGGTCGCTCATTTCAGGCAATAGACCGTTTTGATATTGCGCAGTCCCAATCGGACAATAATATCTTTGATGGTACCTGGTCTGATTACTATGCGGGAATTTTTCGCTGCAATACGCTATTGGGAAAATTGGACGGCACTGATTTTTCAGGCAACACAACAGCGCGGGCGCGTATCGAAGGGGAAACGAAATTCCTGCGGGCCACCATGTACTTTGATCTCGTCCGTCTATTCGAAAACATCCCTTTGCTAACGAGCCCGACCAATGAGAATATTCCACAGTCGGACCCCAAAGCGATTTATCAACTGATTGTTTCAGACCTTAAATTTGCGGCTGCCAATATACCAGCAACAGCTTACCCCAAGTCAGCTGCGGCAACCAATGATGGTCGGGCAACTCCATTTGCTGCTAAAGCGCTACTGGCCCGTGTTTATCTATTTTATGCAGGCTATTATGGCGGCGAAGATATCGGTGTCTCCAAGGTCGAAGCCCTGGCGGGACTCGAAGAAGTTATCAGCAGCGGCCAGTTTGCGCTGGTGGCAGATTTTAAAAATCTGTGGCCGGCAGCGAGTTATATCCCCAATGCAAGCAATAATACGCTAGATATCTCCAAATATGCCGGTAAGGGAAATGCTGAGGTTGTATTTGCACAGAAATTCAACAATACATCGAACTACAACGGTTATGTTGACGGCAACCGCTGGGTCGTCTTTCTGGGCTTGCGCGGTAAAAATTGGTCGCCTTATGGCCAAGGATGGGGGGCATGTACGGTAAGCAAAAAGTTCTTCAATGAGTTTGACAACATGGATACACGCAAAACTGCCTCAATTATTGATATCGATGGCGAGAATATCACGGGATTTGATCTGAAAGACCAGCGTGAGTATACAGGTTACACCATAAAAAAATACGCCCCCACAGCATTGCCGGACGGCACCACCAATACTGGAGGGGATAAGGATATGCAACTGTCCCAAGACCAGGATTACTTTGTCATCCGCTATGCTGATGTCTTGCTTATGGCGGCAGAACTTGGTTCCGCAAACGCACAGAAATACTTTGACGAGGTAAGGAAAAGAGCGTATAAGACCAATTTTGTGTCGCTAGCAGTTTCAAAAAACAATATTCTGAAGGAAAGAAAATTTGAATTTGCGTTTGAAGGTATCCGCTATTGGGATGTATTGCGGCAGGGGCTGAATAATGCCGCCGCTACACTGGAAACAACCGAAGATGTGCTCAGTGGATCTGTACCGGAGAAGGTCACTGTGACTAAAGAGCGTTTTTTGACAACGAAAGGATTTATGCAAATACCTAACAAGCAGATTACCTTATCCAATGGTGTACTGAAGCAAAATGCTGGATGGAACTAAACACAGGTATACTAGGACTTACTATTGGTTGAATTATAACTAGACAAACATGAAAAAGATATTCACATATGCCATCTGCTTTTTTGCGGCGATGGTACTCTTTGGAGCCTGTTCTCCCGAGAATTATACACTGGGAGACATTGATGTCACTTCGGCGCAGTTGGAGAAGGGAAAGGCCTTTATCGTTGAACATGACGCCAGCAATCCCAATATTGTGTATTTAACCAGCTTGATGGATTCAAAATACACCCCATTGTGGGAACATCCACAAGGACGGAGTCAGGAGAAAAAGGTAACCCTGAAAATGCCTTTTCCCGGTGAGTACACCGTTAAATTTGGTGTCGAGACGCGTGGTGGTATTGTCTATGGCGAGCCTGTGACATTTAAAATCGATCAGATGTATGCCGAGTTTATCAGTGACGAGACCTGGAGCTTATTGACGGGCGGGGCAGGGGAAGAGAAAACCTGGTACCTCGATCTGGATGCTGAGGGTATTTCCCGCTACTTTAAAGGTCCAATGTATTTTTACGGCACCGGTGACTGGTGGGGAAGCATCAATAAAACAGCCGCGCCTTTAAATAGCGATAGCTGGAGCTGGGAACCCGATTGGAAAGGCAATAGCTGGCTTATGCCTGCCGGTGATTATGGAAGTATGACTTTTGATCTGAAAGGCGGTGCAAACATCAATGTGAATCATGCTATGCTGGGGAAAGTCCAGAAGGGGACTTTTAATATCGATACCGAAAAGAAAACCATCCGTATGACCGGCGCTTCGCCTTTACATGGAAAGCCACAAGATGGGATCGTTGTCGACTGGGGCGATGTCCGTATTATGTCGCTGACCGAGAATACGATGCAACTGGCGGTATTGCGGGATCCTGTGCTTTCGAACGACGGAGCAGCTATGCTGACCTTTAATTTTATCAGCAAGGCCTACAAGGAGAGTTTGACCGAAAATGCCTCGGATACCAATAAGACTAAATAAGCCTATGTTGAAGCGACTATTTCACACAGGATATAGCCGAATGATGATCCTGCTCTTCCTGTTATTGGGGGCGACGGTCTCCTTAAGGGGACAGTCCAGAAAGGTTATTGATTTTAATGGGGGCTGGTGGTTTAAACTGGACAGCAGCCAGCAATATGGCCATGGACGAAAAGGAGAGGGCTGGCGAAAACTCGATCTACCCCATGACTGGAGTATCGAAATGCCATTTAGAGAAAACAGCCCCGCAGGTAGCGGGGCTGCTTACCTCGATGGTGGCGTAGGATGGTATCAAAAAACGTTTAAGCTGGCTCAGGCTGAGTACGGGCAACGGATATTTATTGCATTCGAAGGTGTGTACGAAAACAGTGAAGTCTGGATCAATGGGCATTTTTTAGGAAAAAGACCCAATGGTTATATCGGATTTGAATATGAGCTTTCCCCTTATTTATACTGGGATGGTAGAGACAACCTGCTTTCAGTAAAAGTAAACAATAAGAATCAGCCCAACTCGCGTTTCTATTCGGGGTCGGGGATCTATCGGGATGTCAAATTAATCAGCCGGAATCCAGTCAGCATAGGAACGAACAGTACCTTCATAAGAGCTGGGCAGCTCAGTGAGAAACGTGCTGTCGTGGATCTCTCCCTGGAAATTGAGCATAACCTTGAGGAATCAAAAAAGATTACGCTACTGACAGAGGTTCTTTCGGCTCAAGGTGCTGTTGTCGCAAGCGAACGTACCATGTTGAGCGCTGTCAAAGCAGGTCTGTACTCCATCGCTCAGCAGATAGTCCTCGAAAATCCCGTCTTATGGGGTATTGAAAATCCCTATCAATATACTGCAAAAATTAAACTTATTGTTGATGGTCGGGTTTTAGATGAACAGCTTACGAAATTTGGCTTACGTAATTTTAGCTTCGATCAGCAACGGGGCTTTATACTGAATGGGAGGCAGCTTAAAATCCGGGGTGTCTGTTTACATAGTGATCTCGGCGCTTTGGGCATGGCATTCAATACGTCGGCAGCATTACGTCAGCTCCGCATCATGAAAGCAATGGGGGTCAATGGGATACGCACCTCACACAACCCTGCGGCTCCAGCGTTTTTGGACCTTTGCGACAGCTTGGGTTTTGTCGTGATGAGTGAAACTTTCGATGTCTGGAAAGGGCATAAAAACCCTTATGACTATCATTTATACTGGGACGAATGGTACAAGCGGGACTTTGTTGACCATGTCAAAAGGGATCGGAATCATCCGTCGCTGTTTATTTGGTGCCTGGGCAATGAAGCGCAGGAGCAATGGCATTCCAAAGCTGATGGTACAGCGATTCCGATCGCGCTGGCAGCAATCGTCGATAGTCTAGATGGCACACGTCCAACCACCATTGCCAATAATGAGCTCTCCAAAGCCAATCCGGTGCTGATGAGTTCGGCGGTAGATCTGATTGGCTACAACTATAACCATAAGAAATGGGCAAGCTTCCCACAGGATCACCCCGGAAAGAAGTTTATCGTAACGGAAAGCACTTCGGCGTTGGAAAGCCGCGGAACGTATGATTTGGTTCCTTATGATTCTAGCCGCATGTGGCCTGAACGATGGGATATTCCTTTTTCTGGCGGGAATGAAGACAGGAACATATCGGCTTACGACAATGTATTCACACCATGGGGTTCAAATCATCAGACAAGCTTGAGGTTGATGGAAAGGTATGACCATATTGCTGGGATGTATGTATGGACGGGATTTGATTATCTCGGCGAACCCACACCGTACACCTGGCCGGCACGAAGTTCGTACTTTGGTATTGTGGATCTAGCCGGGTTTCCGAAAGATGTCTACTATCTGTATCAAAGCGTATGGACAGAAAAGCCGATCTTACATGTATTGCCTCATTGGAATTGGAAGCAAGGTGACCGGGTAGATATCGTCGTGTATTTTAATCAGGCTGACCGGGTGGAGCTTTATCTGAACGGTAAAAAGATAGGGGAGCAGTCCAGAGACCCAGACCGGTACGACCTTGTATTTAAGGCCGTTGAATTTGAACCAGGGGAGATTGAAGTAATATCGTTTCAAGGTGGCAAGAAACTGCTAAGTAAAACGATCCGTACGGCAGCAAAAGCGCATCGTATACAATTGTCTTCAGAAAACCTGACTTTCAATTCGGCAAACAAAGAACTTTCCTTTGTGCATGCCTATATCGTGGACGAGTTTGGTACGATCGTTCCTGATGCAGACGATAAAATCGAATTTGAGGTGAAGGGAGACGGTGCAAAAATTGTGGCGACAGACAATGGCAATACGACGGATCTGACAAGCTTCCAATCAGCTTCTCGCAATGCTTTTCATGGTAAAGCCTTGGCGATTGTCACGAGCAAAAACAAAGGTGAAATACGGGTAAGGGCAAAAGGTGAAGGACTAATTTCGGGGGTTATTCAGCTTGAAGCCAACTAGCTATTGCCCCCGTTCTGCGCCGGATCTGTATGTTTTTTGTTCACTAATAAGAGCAAGGTTTTACCATGGTAGGACCTTGTCTTTTTGTTGTATCGTGCTATCGGCAATTTGTTAAAGACGTTGTTTCTCCATTATTACCGATAAAAGACTGTGGTAAGTACAATATATCCTAAAAAGGAAATAATTTGATAAATGTTCGTGAAGATATTTATAAGATCGGAAGAGCG
>NZ_DKSP01000234.1:0-3134 GCF_002472745.1 Sphingobacterium sp. UBA7253
AGCTTTCAATTGATCAATAATGGCCAGCTACACAGCAGGATTGGTACCACTATTATGGATCGTCTCGAAAATGCCAGCGTGAGCTTACGTATTGACAAAGATTACTTATATCAAGACAGAATGCAGTATGCAGGAATTCCGCAGTATAACTTTGATATTCGCGGACGATCAGCTATCTCTGGTGCAGCTACCAGAACAATTATACTGGACAACGTCGTATTTGACGGCGATTTAAGAGATATTAATCCAAATGATATTGAATCTGTATCTATCTTGAAAGACGCTGTTGCCGCCTCTATTTGGGGCACATATGGTGGCGGTGGAGTAATTGTGTTGACAACCAAGAAAGGCAACTATAATGCGCCATTCAATTTGTCATTTATCACAAACCAAATAATATCCAAAAGACCTAATATTTACAAACTTCCTTATTTAAATAGTAATAGTTTTATTGACTACGAAATTGATCTTTTTAATAAAGGATATTTCGACTACGGATTGTCAGATACATATAGTTATAGCACATTAAGCCCAGTCGTAGAATTATTGGGACAAATGAGAGGGGGCTCCATTACAGAGCAGGAGGCATTGACAAAAATTAATCAATATAGAAAGTATGATACAAGAGATGACTATTATAGATATGTGTATAGGCCAGCGTTTCAACAGCAATATGCATTAAGTTTAGCAGGAGGTAATCGAACTACAGCATATAGATTGTCTTTGGGCTTGGATGATAGTAAAAATTCTGTTATTACATCTTCTAATAACAGAATGACGGTAAAGTCTTCAGTCAAGGTGATTCCAACAAAAAATATGGAGTTGAATGCAGATGTTACTTTTTCCAAAGTGCATGCCAGAGACTTTTCAAATAATCAAGTGATATCCTATCGAGGTACGAATGCTGTAGGATACGAATGGCCCTATCTCAGACTGGTAGACGATAATGGTAATCCGATTACTGTAGATATTGTACCTGTAAGAAGTGTATATAGAGATACAGCTGGTAACGGTAAATTATTGAACTGGGATTTTAATCCACTCGCGGAAGTCGATCAGAACTACCAGATCACTGATCCAAAAGATTTTATGATCAATTTGAATTTGGACTATAAGATACTTCCTGATCTTAAAGTGAATACATCTTACATTTTTCAAGATAATAGTGGACCGATAACCGACTGGACTGGCCAAAATTCATTTTGGGCTCGGCATTTAGTTAATTTTTACACAAAGTGGGATGATAACAGCATTATTCAGCGGCCTATTCCAGTCGGTGATATTATACAATTTGTGAGCAAATCTACTAAAAGTCAGACCGCTCGCGTACAATTTGATTACAATACCATTGAAAAAAAAGGCTTACACCGGATTGACGCTATCATAGGGGGGGAAATTCGGCAGCGTCAACAATCGTCCAATTCTTCTATCCTATATGGATATAATAAAAATAACCTTAATTATCAGCAGGTAGACTATACCAAAGAATATCCTGTACTCAATCTTGGTTTTGGAGGAAGCTTAATTCCAGATGGAGTATATTTGGAAGATCTTGTTAATCGCTATATTTCATATTATGGTAATCTAAATTACACATACAGGGATAAATATGTCTTTTCCGGTAGTTTTAGACAAGATGCCTCTAATCTATTTGGCGCCGGTGCCAATAATAAATGGCAACCGCTTTGGTCGGTGGGCGGATCATGGGTGGCCAGCAAAGAGTCATTTATAAAAAATGATCTATTTAGCCTTCTTAAATTGAGGGCTTCGTATGGTTTCGTCGGACGGGCAAATCCATCCTTTAGCGGTCTACCGCTTCTATCCTACAATGGATTTGATAATATCACAGGATTGCCGTATGCTTCGATAACATCGCCCGCAAATCCGTCTTTAGGTTGGGAAAAAATAGAAACATTAAATCTTGCTTTGGATTTTTCTTTGTGGAAGGACCGTATTGCAGGTTCTTTGGATTTCTATCATAAAAACTCTAAAGAGCTCATCGCACAGATTCAAATAGATCCTACGACAGGTTTTGAGGGGGTACGTAAAAATGGAGGTATGCTAAAAGCAAAAGGATTCGAGCTGACATTAAATTCAAGAAATATAATTGGCAACGTATTAAATTGGAATAGTAGATTTCTTATGAGCCGCAATCGTACGATGGTCTCCTCTTATCCATTTAAGATGCCCTATGCAAGTAGCGTTGCCTCACAGTCAGGAGCGGTAAATTCTTATCTATTAGAAGGGCATGATGAGGGGGCAGTTTTGGTATTTCCATTTGCAGGTCTCGATCCCGAAAATGGTGATCCTCTGGGTTACCTTGATGGACAGGTATCAAAAGATTATTCCAAAATATTATATGGTTCATTAGATCAGCTAAAATATATAGGATCAGGTAGACCCATCTACTATTCTTCCTTGGAAAATGAATTCTCAGTGGGCAATTTTTCAGTTTCTTTCAATCTTCAAGCTCGTCTAAAATTCTTTTTTATGCGGCAAGGTTTTTCAGATTCTATGATGGCTATGTATAGGCTGGGGTATGCGGACTATGACGATAGATGGAAAAATCCAGGCGATGAGCTGACAACTAATGTGCCTTCATCTGTATATCCAATTGACAGTTTTCGGGATGAATTTTATAATAAATCAGAGGCACGCGTAGTGAAAGGTGATAATATAAGGTTGCAGGATATTTCTCTTTCCTATCGTTTGGGCAAAATGAATAAAATTAGGAATATATCTGTTCATGCTTTTATTAAAAATATGAATATTATCCTTTGGAAAGCCAATAAGCTTGGTATTGATCCAGAATACCGCGATGCAGTGCCTTTGCCTCTTACAATATCCTTCGGAGCTAAAATGGATCTATAATCATTGGGTTGAATATTAAAAAACTAAAAATGAAAATTTCAATAATCGGAACTTTTATAGTTTCAATATTTGCCATATCGTGTACGAAATATGTCGATATAAAGCCAGATAAAAAAATGACAGTGCCGCAATCTTTTGAGGACTGTGATGCGTTAATGGATGATAGGAGTACGATGAACTCAAGATTTCCTGTGGGCGGTGAGGTTGCTTCGGATAATTATTATCTGGCAGAAATAAACTACAATGCACTAACAAGTATTTCA
>NZ_DKSP01000234.1:3226-5924 GCF_002472745.1 Sphingobacterium sp. UBA7253
GCACTAACAAGTATTTCAGATAGAAATGCGTACCTATGGAATCCAAATACAAACTTTGCTACAAATCAATGGTCTAGTTCATACAAAGCTATTATGGCTGCAAACCAAGTACTGGAGATACTAAATAAGCTGAAAAGAGAAGATGATAGGGCACGATATGATCGTCTGAAAGGCGAAGCTTTATTTTTTAGATCTTATGCACTATCTCAATTAGCACCTGTGTTTGCGCCAACTTATCGCCCCGAATCGGCGGAACAGACATTAGGACTAGTTCTAAGGTTTAGTTCAGCGATAGATTATGTGTCTGTGCGTTCAGATCTGTTAAAAACCTATAGACAAATTGTTGCAGATCTAAATGAAGCCGTGTTATTGCTTCCTGTTGATGCTATTTATAAGACTCGTCCTACTAAATTAGCTGCTTGGGCAACATTGAGTAGGATAGGTCTAGTTATTTCGGATTTTGAGCTGGCAATATCGGCTTCAAAAGAAGTTTTAAATCAAGGCGTTGGCTTACTCGACTATAATACAGTTAATGCAGCTGCAGCAAATCCTTTTGGTCGTTTTAATCCTGAGGTTTTATTTCATGCCACTACATTGACGAGCGTTTGTCTAAATCCGAGTGTTTCAAAGATAGATAGTATGCTTTATAAATCTTATTTATCAGATGATTTGCGCAAAGGTATTTATTTTAAGAATAACAATAACGGCACCTATGCTTTCAAAGGAAGGTATGATGGGGATATTAATGCGGCTTCTTTTGCGGGGGTTGGGTTGGATGAGGTGTATTTAAATTATGCAGAGGCACTGGTCAGAACAAATAAGTTGCAAGAGGGACTAAAAGTATTTAATGCACTGATGCAGACACGTTGGAAAACCAATACGTATGTTCCCTTCTCATCTAATATGAAAGAGTCTGTCTTGTCTAAAATTTTGGAAGAAAGACGTAAGTCGTTGATTATGCGTAATCTAAGGTGGTCTGATATTCGTCGTTTAAATAGCTACGGTGGAAATATTAACTTAAAGAGAATCATTAACGGTGAAACTTATTATTTAAACGCAGGAGATCCAAGATTTACATTTTTAATACCATCTGGAGTAATGGAATACGCCCCCGAAATTATTCAAAATCCACGCTAAAGATTCCGATAGGACATATATAGTCATTAATTCAATTTCAAAACATAACGCATACATCAATGAAAAAATATATTTTAATTCTCATTATTTCATGGCTGAACCTTAAAATAGGTTTATGTCAAACAGGTACTAAGATCGGTTCAGAAATTAAACTTGATCTCAAAGTGAAGGCGCTAGGTGATAGTCTCGTTGATTTTGAAAATTATGATGACAGATTACTGATTATAGATTTTCTGACTACATATTGCACTTCATGTATAGAGGCTATGCCTAAAAATAACAGGATCCAAAGTTTATTTGGCGAGAATGTTAAAATTATTCCTGTGACGTCGGAGAAAATAGAGCGTGCAGCATCCTTTTTTAGTAAAAATGAATATGTCCGTGGAAATCAGCTAACAATTGGTGTCGAAGATACGGTGCTTAGTAAAATTTTTCCCTATCAGTCTGTATCGCATGTTGTATGGATATATAAAGGCAAATTGATTGCAATTACAATGGGAGATATGTTGACAGAAGAGAATGTGAGGCAGGTGCTCGCTGGGAACGATGTATCAAATTGGCCAATAAAAAATGATTTCTTTCAGGTTAAAGAAACAATAGCAAAGAGTGACGAACGATTTTTTAGCAGCAGGATTAGTGCTTTTGAAAATGGAGCTACTACACAGTACGAGGTAGATACGGTTGGCAATAAAGTACGCGTAAGGATTACTAATGCACCAGTAATTGGTACATTGAATTTTTTGTTTAATAAAATTATTCCACTGCCATTGATGAAGAAGGAGCGTATTGTGTTAAATGTGCCAAATTTGGAACGATATGATAAACCTGACACGATGCCTATGTCTATATGGTTGCAAAAATATAGCATCTGCTACGAATCTACATGGGCCAAAGGTATGAATCAAGAGTTGTTGTACAGATCAATTTTGACAGACCTATCGAACAGACTGGGGATAGAGGCGCATTTGGATCAACATATAGCTGATGTTTGGTCTGTAAATAATGTAGGTAAAAAATTAGTTCTCGGCAATAAGAAAATAGGTTTGGGGATATGGTTAAACATGCTTGAGATATTTAATCCGGATTTTCCGCCAATTGTGTTGGATAAAATTGAAGATAAGGATGTTCTTATTAAAGGAGGTGCAGTTCAAGATTTTGAAAGTTTAAAAGATGTATTAAAAATCAATGGTTATGGGCTAAAAGTGGCAAAAAGGAAAATACTGACACTATTCGTTGTGGCTAAATAAAGATAAAGGCCGAAGCTACCCTTCGGCCTTTTGGACTTAACCTCTTAATGAGGTTATGCCTTCAGCTTTACGTTTGGCGTATTAGCCCTGTTATTTAAAGCAGTTACCATTTCACCAAGTATTGCTGGATCTAATTCTGGATGTCCAGAACCATCATCGTTCGCATTGATGGTACAGATGCGGGCATTCCCACTACATACAGGTGTTGTAGTTGGGATAGAGTAGCTCGATGACTCTGCTGGTAAGCTTTGATTGTTCAATTGAAATAGTGCCATGTTGCAAAATTTAATTAATCAATTCTTGTTAATTATTCA
>NZ_DKSP01000117.1:0-14601 GCF_002472745.1 Sphingobacterium sp. UBA7253
AAAACTATTCGACATTATTCCTAAAAATCAGGGTTAATGGCCGCCCTGTCTGATTATTGAACATGACCATCGCAGTCTTGTGGTCATCCAAAACCCTCTTCCAGAACCCAATTTTGTAGCATTGGTCCGGCATATCGCTGGATCCCATATTGCTCACAAAATTGGTTTACTATGCTACTAGACATTCTGACAAAAGAAGATTTACAGCTATTTAAAAAAGAGCTGCTCGATGAAATCAGACAGATCGTAAAAGGAAAGAACTTAGCGGAAAACGGAGAAAGAGAATGGCTCCGTAGCCGGGAGGTTAGAAAGAAACTGAACATATCCCCCGGAACATTGCAGAACCTGCGGATAACCGGAGTACTGCCCTTCAAGAAAATCGGTGGCAGCATGTATTATCGCAGTAGCGATGTAAATATGATGATGGAAGGAGGAGACGGCAATGGTTAATAATACGCATGACCATAACTTTAGCGTTTATTTTGAACATATCACGCAGGATGATAGACTACTCCCTTCACATATCGGGCTTGTCATTGCCCTATGCTATTTTCAGCAGCATGATAATTTCAACGATTTTTTTCATACGAGCCGCAGGAAACTGATGCATTTTTCCCGCATACGTTCCATTGCTACCTATCATAAATGCCTTTCCGAACTTGTCCGGTTTGGTTATCTTGAGTATATCCCCTCATGGCATCCGACCAACGCAAGCAGGTTCAGGTTTATCATGAACAATAATCCCGGCAGCAATGGCTAGGTCCGATGAAAACACAAGGTCCGTCCGCTTCCCCATGGAAGTGGACGGCAGGCTCGAACATCTTTCCCTTAAACTCGGTCGGACAAAACGCCTGCTGGTGATACAGATGGTAGATTATTTCTACAGGAGCAAGAAGGATCCGGCCGATCTGAACGATGAGGTGCTGAAAAAGGAACTTTCCAGTGGAGTAAGCCGTATACTTTCCTTTATCAGAAAGCAGGAAACCGACCTGTTGGTACCCCTATATTCCATGCTGGATGAACTGACGACCATGCACAGACAACAATCAGGAGCGATAGACATTATTTCTAATGAACAGCAGCAGGCATCAAAATTTTTGAAAGCCAATACGGAATATTTCGGGAGCCTTGATAAAGTCCTTAAGAAATTACTTTTGGGGATCGCAGAAAAACAGGAGCTAAAAGATAGTTTCAGAAAGATCCTTGAACATTATATCAGTCAACGGGAGACGCTGGGCTGGTCGGTCTCTGCCGCCAGAAAGGAAGAACTGGCCAAACAGGTCAGAGAAGCACTGGATAAACTTTAGTCGCTATGTATATCAATATCACGGATTCCGAAACAGGGAACAATAAGGAAAGCTGCGGGAATCTAGTCTCTTATCTTGAGAAGGAAAACCGTCTTGCTGAAAACAAAGTGCCCCAGCATTGGTTCAATGGGGCTAGCAGTAACATCAGGCCGCATGAAGTCCGTATCGGTATAGATGGCAATATCGCCAAGCTGGGAAAAGATGACAGTAAGTTTTTTCTGATCAACATCAGCCCCAGCAGAAAAGAGATCGACTTTCTGCTGTCTACCTATGGCGAGCAGGGCGCGAGGGAAAAACTGAAAGAATACGCCGTAAGGATCATGGATGAATATGCACGCAATTTCAGGCGCCCAGGAATAGAAAGCAATAATGATCTTTTGTGGTTTGGCAAACTGGAAAACTACCGGTATTACAGCCATAAGGACAGAGAGGTAAAAAATGGCACAAAAAAAGTAGGGGATCGTAAAGAAGGGCCGCAGTTCCATGTGCAGGTCATCGTCAGCAGAAAAGATATAACAAACAGGATCAAGCTTAGCCCTCAGAACAGGTCACGGGGAAGGAATGTGGAACATTCAAAAAAAATGGGACAATTTGACCAGATGGCTTTCAAGCAGTGTGGCGAGACAGTTTTCGACAGGATGTTCGGCTTTGACCGAAAATTGAAAGATACACTACTCTACGCAAATACGATGAAGAACGGAAATATTGACCAGCAGGCGGCAGTGCATACACTTGACAGACAATTGAAGAGTGGCGGAGATACGGTAAGGGAAAAGCAATGGGACGAACCGATTCTTTCAAAGGTGGACTTAGAGAAATTTCCACAGCTAACAGGATGGGCACCTTCATTTCCAGAAGCTAGTTGGGGGCTATTGGATATTTTACTAGCTCCGGTTCAGGATTTCGGAGGACATGATACTGTTGCTACGGAAGAGGAAAGAAAAAGAAAGCGAAAAAAGAAAGGCAGGGGTCGAGGTATGCGCTAACAATAAAGAATTTTATTCCATATATCTCGAAATATAGATAGCCTTACATATGGATATCTATTGTCACCGCGAAAGCAAATCTAGCCACGATGGTCCAAAGGTCAAGGGTATAGTGAACGCCCAATCACACTGCCCCTACTAGCGCCCTTGACCCAATTGTACCATCTTGCCTTTTGGTGGCCTAAGTGGTGACAATGGGATGGTATTTGCCACTCTAAGCTTTAAGAGGGTGAAATTGGGCAGTAATTTATATTTTTGCTCTATACAAATTTGTCCTATTTTTTGTCGGGTGTGGCCAGAATTCCACAAAATCAGACTTTTGAAGCTCTGTAGATAGACTGCTCCCTTTATAATCAAGATCATATTTGCTTATAATTTTTCTTATATCTCTAATTTCCATTTCGGTTCTCGTAGTAAATTCTGAGTCTTTCATTAAGATAAATTCAATAAGATATGGAATTGAGGGAGGTTCAGACAGGATTTTACCGTATTCAGTATTATTTTTATGATATGCCTCCAACATTTTACGATACCCAAAACTTGGTGTAACAATGGTTGTAGTTAACTTAATAAATGGTACATTGAAGAAATTACTGGCCTTTTCAATAGAAGGTATATCAAAATCATATTTTCCTTCTTTCACGTATTGAACCCACCTTTTAGACAATCCGATTATATTACCAAATTCCTCCAATGTCAGTCCACTATAGCGGATTAATATAAATATATTTTTCCTCGTTATTGTTGCACTAAATTTTTTCATGCAACAAAATCAAAATAAAAATAATCTAAAAAAGCGCAAATAAATTCTCTTTTTTAGATTATTATTAATATATTTGTTTTAAACAAGCAGTAAAATGGGCTTGTAGAGAATTGAATAAAAAAGTAGGATATTAATTAGACAATATCGAACTCTCGTAGCGGATTTGGCGATTTAGCAATGCGAGGGTGGGTAATGCGTCAATTTTCCTATCTTTGGGAGATATAAACTCCTAGGGTAGGGTTGGCGCTTGCTTCATCTGAGCATTGCCCATACTTTTCGAAGTATGGAATACTGAAAGTCACACCCTAGGGTGATGAGTAAAGGTTTCGCCAAAACCTCGCTGTAAAGATAAGCCGGCAGTCAATCCATTTTTGCCACTTCTTGGAGAGTTCTTAGAAATAAGAGCTGATGAGAACAATAAGTACACAGAATAAGCATCGTCTTTTATCATTGAAAAATGGTAATAGTGATGCTTATTTTGCTTTTGATGCAAGCAAAAAGTACTTGCTCCAAAAATTAGCCTGTCCTCCAGAATAATCTAAGTATAACCACATTCCGCTCCCTCTTTGTCCCGACCGAATCCGTCATAAATTTTCCAAGGGCTGGGAGCGGCTCTTTTTATAACCCTAAATAACAAACCAATTTTCATCGAAAAAATAACTGCATCATGCAGAATGGGCGGCCTATGCTCATTTTTTCGATCATAAACAGACCATATTATGATCACACATATACTGTTATTACCAAAAGATATTTTAACAACAAGGCTCCCTATATGGAGAAACTTGTTAGAATTATATATATTCATTTTCGTTTCTATGTTTAGTTTATTGTCTTTTCCACAGCCTGTCAGCGCACAGGCTGTGGTAAAAGACATCCCGGCCAAACCACTACAGATCAGCGATACCATTCCAGAGGAACTGTGGCATATACCATTACAGATAGTCAATCATCCAGACAAAAAAGATACGATTACATTGAACGAATACCGGGGCAAACTGATTATTCTGGATTTTTGGGCAACGTGGTGCGGTGCATGTATCGGAAGTATACCAAAAAATATAGGGATAGAAGAGGAGTTTCCCTCAACTTCGATAATTCCGGTTACGGAAGAGAATTCAGTCAAAGTACTAGAAACGATCAAAAACAATCATATTCTAAAAACGCTAAAGTTTTCATCAGTTATTAACGGATCCATATTGACCAGCGTATTTCCGCACCGATCTGTTCCCCATCTTGTGTGGATTGACCAAAAAGGAATAGTCGTAGCAATAACATATCCGAATGATTTAAATAGAACGAATATAAAAAAACTCCTTTCAACAGGTTCATTAACTTTCAACAAGAAAGCTGATATTCTCGATTATGATCTAAATGAACCGTTGACCCTATTCAAAAGACCTGACTTTAGCTCCGACCAGATAACAAGGAGCACGCTGACAAAATATCTTGCGGGTATACCTTCTTCCATAGGTATATCAACAGATACCTCTACTGGCAAAAGATGGTTTAAAGCGACCAATATGGGTATAAAAAATCTTTTGATGTGGACCGACCCTAAAACGAAGTCCATCCCTAGAAAACTATGGGACATAGATGGAAATAATTTATTCTGCTATGAGCTGTTTGGCAGCCAAGATATTATTGCACTGAGAAAGGCAGTAAAGGAAGACATTGAGCGTCTTTTTGGTATTACAATGAAACTTGTGTCCAAAGACACGGTTCAATTGGTCCTTGAGCCATTGACTCCCCATTTCGAAGACTCATCCGAATTGAACGGAGGAAAGGTTTCCGCAGGAAGGATTGTCTACCTATTAAACAAACGGATAGATCTTCCTTTTGTAACCACGGAAATTGACAAAGAAAAGATTTACGCTATAAATGAAGAAATTCTTAATTCGGCCTCGCTGACCCAAATAAACAGTTTTCTAAAAGGCTATGGATTAAGATTGCGAAAAGAAATGCAACAGGTAGATTTTTTAAGGTTTAAAAAAGTTGAAGGAGGACTACTATAATATCATGGGTAAATTATTTTATAGCCACATTATTGGCTTCCTATTTGTCGCTATCTTTTTAAACCCCTTGGATGCCCAACAAGGACACATAAAAGTGTCAGGACGGATATTAGACTCATTGGGCAATCCGATCTCTGGAGCTACTATACACCTGATCGAAAGCGAAATCTATTCGCAGTCTGATCCCGACGGCACCTTTCAGTTCATCATCCCCAGGGAGAGTAAAGCACATGCAATCCTTATTACCAGAATAGGGTATGAAAATAAGAAACATATCATTAAGAATGGAGAGAATACGATTGTCATGCGGTCTGCCACTACTAAACTGGATGATATAGAGGTTTTTTCTACCGGTTATCAGAAGATCCCAAAAGAGAGGTCAACAGGCTCGTTTACCCTGATCGATTCCAATATACTCAATAAAAGAACGACCATAGGACTCCTTGATCGTTTGGACGGACAGGTCAGCTCGGTCCTTTTTGATCGGAGAAATAACAATTCTTTGGGGAATATGTCAAATATGAGCATTCGGGGAAGGAGTACAATTAAAGGAAATTCCGCTCCTCTCGTGGTACTGGACAATTTTCCTTATGATGGCGATATCAACAATATAAACCCGAATAGCATCGAAAATATAACTATATTGAGGGATGCCGCAGCTGCTTCAATTTGGGGTGTACAAGCTGCCAATGGAGTTATTGTCATAACGACCAAGAAAGGGAAGAATCAGAAAGCCCGAGCAAATGGAACCTTTAATTTTACAGTTGCCCAAAAACCGAACCTCGTCAAGATTCCAATGCTCGGGTCAGCCGATCAGCTTGAATTGGAAGAATTGTTATTTTCCAGCGGAGCTTATACCGATATTGAGAACAGTGTTGTTCATGAACCGCTTTCTCCTTTTGTGGAGCTGTTGATAAAAAGAAGGGACAACATGATCAGTGAACAGGATTTTCAACTGGGAAAAGAATATCTTAAGGGTAACAATATCGTATCGGATTTACAGCGGTCCTGGTATACCAGAGCTAACAGGCAACAATATTCCATGAACATTGCCGGGGGTGCGCAAACGCATACCTACCTTTTGGATGCAGGCTACGATAGGGCTGCATCTTCGCTGGAGGCTGTTGATAATCGGTTCAATATACGTACAGATAATACCATTGAGCTGTCAGGAAAATTTAAACTCAATGTTGGCCTTACTTTCACCAATACGGAACAGAATAGCGGGAAACCGAGCTGGGACGGGATTGCAAAGGGAACCGTGCCTATTTCGTCGTATTACACATTGTTTGACGGGGACAATAATCCTGCAATCTGGCCAGGTAATTTTAGGGAATCTTTTGTGGTAGAGAATGAAACCAGAGGGACACTGGACTGGAAATATAGGCCCATTGAAGATGTCGGATTTAGAGACAATGTTAACAGGGAAAGAGAAATTGTACTGCGGACAGGCCTTGAGCTAAAGCTGGTCAAGGGCTTAAACCTAAATCTGATTTATCAGTTTCTGTCAGCGCAGAAGGGAATACATAATAGACAATCCGTGAATAGTTATGAAACCAGAAACTATATAAATCAGTTTACAGAAATAACTACATCAGGAGATATCAAGAGACGGGTCCCATTGGGTGATATTCTGGACAATACAGAAAGCAGGCTGGCATCGCATAATTTCCGTACAATGATGAATTATAATTATCAGATCGGCAACCATGAGTTTTCCGGGATTGCGGGGATTGATGTTAGGCAGATGACTGGCAAATGGGAAAAAGCACGTACGTATGGATATAACGCTGCCGTTTTAACAAGCTCTTTGGTCAATTATGACGAAGAATATCCGCTGTTGTATTTCCCGGCACTGACATCTAAAATATATGAGGGAACCGGCTTTGGCCATCGGACAGATAGGAACATTTCATACTATATAAATGGTGCCTATGGCTTTAAGAATAGATACACTGCGTCAGTAAGTATCAGAAAAGACGGATCAAACCTATTTGGGGTAAATTCCAATCAGCGGTTTGTACCGCTTTGGTCGGCAGGGCTCTCCTACCTGCTGACCAGTGAGCCCTTTTTCGACGTGGGATGGATACAGAACCTAAAAATAAGGGCGACCTATGGTTTCAATGGAAATGTTGACAATTCTATGTCTGCCTATACAACTATGCGATATAGTACCTATCCAGATCCTTATAATGGAAAACAATTTGCGACCATAATAAATCCGCCGAACCCAGATCTAAGGTGGGAGAAGACGGCAATAACAAATGTAGGCCTGGATTTTTCCATATTGTCTTCGAGGCTATCGGGGAGCTTTGACTTTTACAGCAAAAGAAGTACCGATCTTATAGGTGATGCTCTAGTTGACCCCACCACAGGTGTTACGATCTCAACCACTAAATTTGGATACAGAGGAAATGTCGCCTCTATGAAGGGTAAAGGAATGGATCTTTCCATCAATAGTTCCAATATTCAGGGCAAAATTAAATGGAATACCCAACTCAACTTCAGTATGGCCAATGACAGAGTCACTTCTTACGAAGTTGAAAAAAACGGGGGAAGCGATATCGTAGGGAACGGACTGTTGATCTCTCCAATTATTGGGAAACCTGTATATGGCATTTTTAGTTACCGCTGGGGCGGTCTGGATCATGCAAACGGCAATCCATTGGGCTACTCAGGAGGGGAGCTGACAGATAATTACGGAAACCTTACTACAGGATCTAAATATGAGGACCTTGTATTTAATGGTTCCGCTGTACCTACTAAATTTGGCAATATGCGCAATACAGTTTCCATGGGTTGCTTTGAACTTTCATTCAATTTAGTTTTTAGGTTGGGCTATTTTTATAGATCTCCAACAGTTAACTATAATATGCTACTGAATGGTGCTGTTCACCCCGACTACCTAGAACGATGGCAGAACCCCGGTGACGAACTCACTACGAACGTGCCGTCCATAGTTTTCCCAACTGTTTCCGGAAGGGAAAATTTCTACAGGAATTCCGAAATATTGGTGCATAGAGCGGATAATATCCGTTTGTCTGATGCGATCATCTCGTATATCCCAAAATGGAATGGCAGGTTTATCAATAATCTCAGGCTATATCTCCAGGCCGATAACATAGGGACAATATGGCGTGCCCATAAAGAAAACTATGACCCCGATATATTATCAGAAATCCCTATAGCGAGAAGTTTCTCAGTAGGGCTCAGGTTCTCACTTAAATAAATATAAGATCATGGCGAATCATATAAAAATAATTGCTTTTTGTTTTTTGTTAAGTTTTACGAGCTGTAATTCATACCTTGACATCAAACCGGATAAATCCCAAGTGGTCCCTGAGTCGGCCGAAGACCTTTGGGCATTGTTGAACAATACAACCAAAATGAATATCTATTATCCATCATTTGGTGAAATTTCGTGTGACAACTATTATCTTGACGAAAATACATGGAATGTGTTGACTGATCTCGATGCAAGGAATGCATATATATGGGATGACCAGATCTTTCTGGACAGTGATAATAATGAATGGTCTTATGGCTATGTTACGATATTTACTGCAAATGTTGTATTGGAGACATTAGAAAAAAATAAGGAACAGATCAGTAGGCCAGATCATGACAGATTAAAGGGAACGGCTCTTTTCTTTAGGTCCTACGCCTATTTCCAGTTGGCCCAAATTTATATGGAGCCCTATGAATCAGCTTCTGCGCAAAAAAAATTGGGGCTACCTTTAAGGTTGGATCCTGATCTTAATAAAAAATCTGTTCGTTCTACAATGCTGGAAACCTATTCGCAAATTATGGAAGATGTGAAAATGGCAGTTGATCTATTGCCAGAAAAGACTGATGTCAAGACACTTCCAAGCAAGAGTGCTGCCATCGGTCTATTTTCTAAAATTTATTTGATAATGGGTGACTATTCAAAGGCGGAGCAAATGGCTGATGATTGCCTAAAGTCTACAGAATCAAAGATTATCGATTTCAACATGGTAAATTCTTCTCTGTCCTCTCCATTTAAGAGGTTTAACGAAGAGGTGATATTTCACAGTTCGATGCTTTCCAAAACCGTTCTTCGTTCACCAAGGCACAAAGTGGACTCCATTCTGATAAAGAGTTATGCGGAAAATGACCTGCGAAAGAAAATCTATTTTAAAAGTGAGGCTACTGGAGGCTATTCTTTCAAAGGGGGCTATGATGGTTCTTCAAGTCTGTTCAATGGAATTGCCGTAGATGAAATGCTATTGATAAAATCGGAGTGTCAGATAAGGCAAGATAAACTAAAACAAGGGCTTCAGACATTAAATTTATTTCTGGCCAATAGAATAGATAAGAACGATTTTCACCCGTTGGAATTGGATGATCGCAAAAATCTCTTATTAATTGTTCTGGATCATAGAAGAAAAGAACTTATTCTAAGGGGTACCCGTTGGAGCGATTTAAGGCGATTGAATCGAGAATCCGGTCTTCAAAACATTATAAAAAGAAAATTAGGGGAAAAAGTATATGAATTATTGCCAAATAGTCCGATGTATACGCTGCCTATCCCTAGACGGGTGATTGAAAGGACTGGCATGGAACAAAATTTGCGTTAACATAAATATAGGCAGGAAGTAGTTTTCCTGCCTATATTTATGTTATTTTTGGATTCAGGCTAATTGGTAGCCTCTCTCATAATTGTTTTTTCTTCGTCAACCGTTGCTAAATTGGGTTGGGTAGGATTTGAAGAAGGCTGCGCATAAATCGAGCAGATCTCGTCATCTCCAGAGTTGCATGACTCAGGAGAATTCCCATTTCCGTTGGCTAAGGTATAGTCCGCGGGATTTGTTTGATCGCCACCATTTTTTAAATGAAACCATTTTTCGCCTACTAATTCGGTCTTTTGGGCTTCTTCTTTAGCTTCTTCTTTTTCCGTAAAACTTTGAGCACCGTATATCATGCCCAATCCTAATAATGTTAATGTGCCAGCACGTAGCCAGCTCTTTTTTAATATACCCATAAGGCAAATTATGCACTTGAAGATAAGTGCGAACTTTAGTTTATAATGATGTTATTTTTTGTGCACTCCGGTTTTGCCTCACAGTTATGCGGTTGAGGGATCCTGGTCATTGGCCTACCGGTCTCCTTGAAACCAATGGGCCGCATAAACCGTGAACAGTGCAAATTTATTGGCATACCATATTCTCCGAACATGAACTTTGGGCGGGATCAGTCCAAATATCGCATTGATGCATATCCTCTGCCATATCGGTATCCAATAGAACAGCAATACTGTCCTCCGAAGGAGATGTCTTATCTGCTTTTTCGCTGCTGATGTGGACCTGTTCATGGTATAAATATTTTATTATATGTTTCCAGCTTCATCCATATATGCTTTCTAAAAAGCATCTAGGAAAAGCTTTAATACAAAGTTCAGGGTCAAATTTTAGCTGGGAAAGGAAAAAACGGACAACTTTTGGCCTATTTTTAACCAGAATGTCCGTTTATTCCCTTTTTGGGTAACAAAAGAGATACAATAGAAAGATCTACATGAGGGTTATTTCTTTCCCCCATTTCGGCAGTAGCTGCGATAGATACGTGAAAAGCTACCAAGATCCGTGTAGCCGACCAGGGAATATACTTCTTTTTGGGTCAGTCCCTGTTCATTGATGAATTTTTGAGCCTTCTCCATTCTTAGCCTGACACAATAGTCATAGGGTGTTGTTCCAAATATGACCCTGAACTTTCTTCGAAAAGTTTTATTGCTCATGGGTAGATCCTGTAGCAGCGACTGGATATCAATTTCTGGATCTGTAAAATTTTTCATTATATATAATCCTGCAAGATAGATCCTGTCCAGTCCCGAGCTGACCAGCATTTCGTGGTAAGACTTCAGGACCATAGCAATCTTCTTGCGCATTTTGAGCTTGACGATCCCGATATTGGCATCATTGAAGTCCAGTATCTCACCAAGTTCTTCTCCCAGCACATGATCAATCCTAAGGCGCGGAAGGATGCTGAACTGTCTATCGGAAAGCGCTATTTCCCTTAACGCCTCCCATAGGACCCTATAGGGCCGGACAATACTTTCTGTCCATTTCGGATCAAATGAAATAATGAGAGCCTTTACTACAGACTCTTTTACAATTTCCCCTCTGTAGACTCCGGCCCTGCTATGTGAGGGATAAAAGCTGTCTTCGTTTGCCGTGGTGACTTCGGCACCATCTTCTGTAGAAAACCTGAGATCTCCCTGTATCGTAAATAAAAGGAAAAGCCTGTCACGGTCCAACTGAAATCGAAGGCAGAAAGGTTCTTCTGTATGGACCTGTAAAAGTTCAATATGGTATTTTTTTAGGAGTAGCTTCCCGCAGAGGACTTCTGCTTTCGGAAAAAAATACCTTAAGGACGATGTTGCTGACTTTAAAACACTTTCCGTCCAGCCAGCAGGACTGCTACCTAAATCAAGTACGGAAAGGGGCTCTGTGGTAAAAATAATATCAAAATGATCCGTCATAAACGCAAAAAAATAATTGTATCCTGTTCTATTTGGGCTACTTTAGGAGCACGAAATACATTAAATGTAGGTTGTTACATTTCACATTAGCAAATTTTTTCGACAAACAGACGTCTGACCACCATAAGCTGCACGATTTCCTCGATATCTGACTTTTTCGCACAGCCTTTCTCCTGACCTGACAGCTGCCTGCTTCGTTTTCAGCAGCAAATTGGTTAGCTTTAGAAAGCTGTCAATACCTATGGTCGAAATAGGGAGCGATCTGGACATGCTGACGGGCAGAGAAATATTTTCGAAATATATTGCCTCAAAGGACCAAAATATAACCGAAGGGAATACAGAAAAACAAAACTTATTTCTATGGCGACCAATAAAAAATGCAGGGAAACCGGAAAGGTGATATTTGCTTCCTGGATAGAGGCCCGGCTCGTCATGCTCGACATTAAGTGGAACTACTTTTTCAAAAGGGACGAAACAGGCCGCCGCGTCAAGCACCGGCAGGGAAGGCCCACACAGCGACGTGCATATTACTGTACGCATTGCAAGGGCTACCACCTGACCAAATGGAAAAAATCAAATTTTAACTCCTATACCGAGAAAAAATGGAGAAGGGATAAAGGGGAAGAAAATCCAGACCTATAAAAGCGTCGACCCATACCATGATCCTTATCTCCGAAGAACTTTCCACTGAGGGGTATCCATAGTAAAACGGCCACCCTTTCGGAGCAGCCGCTTAAGGATTAGTTTATGGGATTTGTTTGAAAAACAATATCAAATTACACTTTTCGGAAGATCTTTCAAAATTCGGCGGGCCATTTTCCAAGTTCCTTAACAAAGCCTGATATTTCTGAAAGGGATTTCTGGCCTAATCCGTCCATGCCGGCAAGATCTCCATAAGAACAGTCCATGAGCTGTGCAACCGTTATTATCCCATGCTTGTGAAGGGCACTGACGGTCTTTCCGCTGATCTCCTGCCGGAAATAGAAGAGGTCGCTTTCAAGGACCAACTCATGGATAAATTGATTATCGCCCAATATCCTCTGCAATTTCAGGGAAAGGTTTCGAAGTGAATTGTAATCCATCTTTCGAAGATCAAGCCTCGTTTTCACATCTTCCAGATAAATATCAATTTCGTGTTCATTCATGTTTTCAGAGGGTTTGGTTATATATTAATGGCTATCTGTTCCGACCATTATCCTGCTCGAAATCAACATTCAAATTAGGTAAAGGTGGATAATAATTCCAAATTTATTCGACCAACTCCCATTTGACCATGCTCAAGCATTTAAAATACTCGATTAATTAAACCTGTAGGCCAGGTTTTTCTCAACAACACCTATTAGAAAGAATTTCTATTGATAGATTGATCCATTGCTAATAGAAGATGAGCAAAAAAACAGACGCTCAACAAGAGAACAGAATTTGGGCACGTATAGAAAGAAGAGGTATAACTGAAATTTTATAGGTTCAACTGTAACATAACGAATATTTTTTTCGTCTTTTTATATGAATTTTATAAACCATACTAGTATTTTCAATAATGAGCAAAAAACTAACTATTCCACTTTTTAGTGTATTGTTTTTAATTGTCGCATCTTGTAGCCGTGATGAACCATTCTACCCAAAACCTCAGCCAGAGCCGGAACCCATCATAGAATATGCTTGTCCAAAGGCAGATGATATCTACAAGATCTATCCAGATACACTTTTCGTTAATGCTAAAGGCCTATACGTCATGTATAAAGATAGGCCCGTTAAGTTGACCTATACGAAAGACATTAGCGCTTCATTTGCATTATTTACCTGTGAAGGGAAGTTTGATAACCGCAATAAAACGGTGAATAGTCCACTTTCGTGGAAGATCAAAACAGCCGAACAAGAAAACCGGGACGTAGTTTATGCCATGCAAGGAGTGATCCAAATCAACAAAGTACTCTTACCGAAGGACATGGATCGGATTTTGACATTTAAGGAAGGAGAAAAAATGGAATATAGTGTTTCCCTGTTAAATTTCAAGGAAGATATCATCCAAACAAGTAAAGTAACCTTTATATATAAAAAGGATTTACAACCGTAATCTGAAAAGGAAGCTGCATAAAAGACAGCTTCCTTTTGGGATTTATGCGATATTTCGACCACTGTGATCTGTTCTAATAAAAGTAAGAGCCTGTGGAGTACATAACTCAGCGATTTTAGCCTGATTTGCAGGAACCGGTTTATTCTCGATCTTTCTTTCCAGTCTGTCCATATCCACGGCAACCCTGTTATCCAAGAGTTTCGCATAATGCTGTGTGGTTTTTATGTCGGTATGTCCGAGCATCTTGGATACTGTTTCAATAGGTACGCTATTGGCCAGTGTAACCGAAGTAGCGAAAGTATGGCGTGATTTATGGAAAGTGAGTTCTTTGGTGATCTCGCACAGGTCAGCGATTTCCTTGAGATAACTGTTCATTTTTTGATTACTGAGAACAGGAAGTACCATATCTTTAGCTACGCAGGGTGGATAATCACGATATCTTTCAATAACTTCAAGTGCCTTTGGCAATAGCGGAATATTTGATGATGTTTCTGTTTTTTCCCTGCTTGTGAAGATCCAGAGTTTTCCGTCCACTCCTTCTGCGATATCTGTCCATTTTAATTTCTTTACATCGGCATAAGACAGACCGGTATAGCAACAGAAGACAAAAATATCACGCACATGCGCAAGACGTGGTATTTTGAATTCCTTTTCCTCTATCCTACGAAGTTCAGCATTTGTTAGAAACTCCTTCTCTTTAGCCTTCGCCTTGATCTTGTAAAATGCAAATGGATCTTCGGTGATCCAGCGGTGTGCGATACAGATCTTGATGATCTTGCGCAGATGTTTCATGTACTTTGCAGCCGATACAGCCGAACAGCCCATTGTAGAACGTAGAAAGAACTCGTATCCTGTGACGAAAGCATGGTCAATCTTTCTTGTGTCGATATCCTGCGACCTGTATTCTTTTTCCAGATATCCACCAACATGGGATAAAGAGGTTTTATACCCTTTGAG
>NZ_DKSP01000182.1:0-4535 GCF_002472745.1 Sphingobacterium sp. UBA7253
GAGGGATTTTTTTTTACCGTTAAACTGAAGTGCGTCAAAGTCGTATACTGTTTTCATCTGGTTTTGGTTTGATTGGTCACATGACAGGTTGAGGTCTCGACTTTTCGAATTCCCTAATGATATTTTCAATGGCAAAGTCTTCTTTTGGGTCATAAGTTGACTTTAGGTTGTGACCGAATATTTTCGCAACTCCCTGATAGAAAAAAGCGGAAATCCCACCTTTCATTTCCTTTACCATTTCATAGCCAGTATGTCCCGTATAACGATCGATCAATTTAATGAGTATTTTGCCTTGTGAAATAGTCATATTTTTGATTTCTCGGTCAAACATCTGTTTTACGTCACTTTCACATTTTTCAACCAATGCTTTATGTTCCTTTTTATCCGAAGTCAGCGCGAGATCTCTGTCTAGCTGATCATATCTTTTTTGCGCATATATCGCATAAGGAAGAACCTTTAGAACATTTCTTCTAAAGCGGAGATATTCTCTTCGTGCTTCTTCACTTGACCAGGTTCTTTTGGCCACGACAGTGACCTCTGGAATCGGAAACCAGGGTAACACCTCTCCGTTTGCCAAGGTTGTTGTCATATAACTGTTTACGGTCTCCTGCGCACCTTCTCCGTATAAAGGAAGAGTGAGTGATTGAGACTGTGCCCATACGGACAAAGTCCCTGTGAGGAAAAGCAAACAAAATAATATTGTCTTCATTTGGGCAATTATATAACGCTTTTTAATTTGTCAATGCTATAATATTTTGGTAGATTTATTACAAAATAAGTTAGCTTGAAAATAGTATTCAAGAATACATTAACTAAATTACACAAATTTACTCAAAAAACATCATTTACCTGCAACGTTTATGAAAGATTATGTGATTGATATTGAAGCAGAAAACAAAGAGATTAGGAAACGTTACCGTGCATTGTTGCGCGCTTGTAAGCCAACTTTACAACGCGGAGACAAGCAGGAGATCCGAAAGGCATTTGATTTAGCATTGGATAGTCATAAAGAGATGCGACGCAAATCAGGAGAGCCTTATATCTATCACCCTATTGCTGTTGCCCAGATTGCTGCTGAAGAGATTGGCTTAGGAACAACATCTATTGTATGCGCCTTGCTCCATGATGTAGTTGAAGATACCAATGTTACATTGGATGAAATTGAAGAAATGTTTGGTAAGAAAGTTCGCCGAATTATCGATGGGCTTACCAAGATTTCAGGGATTTTTGATCCAAATAGTTCCATGCAAGCGGAGAATTTCAGGAAAATGTTGCTCACACTGGCTGACGATGTTCGTGTAATTCTCATTAAATTGGCAGATCGGTTGCACAATATGCGCACCATGGAATTTATGGCCAGGGATAAGCAGTTGAAGATTGCTTCGGAGACAAGTTACCTTTATGCACCATTAGCGCATCGTCTTGGGCTGTATGCGATAAAATCTGAATTGGAAGATCTCTCGATGAAATTTACCGATCCGGATACCTATAAATTTATCGCTCGAAAACTGAATGAGAAAAAAGCCGAGCGCGAAAAATTTATAGGCGATTTTATTGGTCCCATCAAAGAGATATTGGAGGAACAGGGTATTAAGGCGTCCGTATTTGGACGACCTAAATCAATCCACTCTATTTGGAATAAGATGCGAAAAAAATCGATTCCTTTTGAGGAGGTTTATGATTTGTTTGCTATACGTATTGTAATAGATGCTGTGGATGAGAAAGAAAAGACCGAATGTTGGAAAGTCTATTCTATTGTCACAGATTTGTATCGCCCTAACCCCGACCGTCTTCGGGATTGGATTTCGTCTCCAAAAGGGAATGGTTATGAGTCTTTACATACTACGGTAATGGGGCCTAAAGGGCAATGGGTCGAAGTTCAGATTCGAACTAAACGGATGAATGAAATTGCGGAAAAAGGGTTCGCAGCACATTGGAAGTATAAAGAATCAAATTCCGATTCCGGCCTGGATCAATGGATCAAAAAGGTGCGCGATGTCTTAAGTAGTCCGGATCAGAATGCGATGGATTTTGTGGATGATTTTAAGATGAATCTTTTCTCCGATGAGATTTTTATATTCACTCCCAAAGGAACACTGATTCAACTACCCAACAATGCCACTGCTTTAGATTTTGCCTTTGAGATCCACTCTGATATTGGGGCAAGTTGTATTGGCGCCAAAGTAAATCACAAACTCGTTCCTTTAAGTCATATTTTGCAAAATGGGGATCAGGTAGAGATTATTACATCAAGCAAGCAGTCACCTAAGGAGGATTGGTTGAATTTTGTTGTGACTGCAAAAGCCAAATCCAAAATCAGATCTTCTCTAAAAGAGGAAAAGAGAAGAGTTGCGGAGGATGGGAAAGAGATTTTGGAACGTAAGTTGAAATCGCTAAAAGTTACCTATAATACGGATAATATTAACAAAATTGCCAATTTTTTAAAATACCCCAGTTCGCAGGATCTTTTCTACAATGTTGCTAAGGGAATTGTTGATATCAGGCAACTGAGAGAATATGTCGCGCATGAAAAAGCAGTTGAAATTAATGTAAGTTCTTCATCAGGAAATCAATTTAATACCCACATAGGTGGACTAGTTGAAAAGATAAATAAGAAGGAATTCGACACGATCTTAATCGGGGACGATATGCAGAAAGTCGATTATACCCTAGCGCCCTGTTGTAATCCTATCCCTGGTGATGATGTCTTTGGATTTTTGACCGTAAATGATGGTATAAAAATTCACCGTACGAGCTGTCCAAATGCTTCCAAGCTGATGGCAAATTATGGCTATAGAATTTTAAAAGCACGTTGGGCTTCTACAAAAGATTCTGCATTTTTGACAGGTTTACATATCGTTGGCATAGATGATGTTGGATTAGTAAATAAGCTTACAACTGTTATTTCGCAAGAATTTGCTGTTAATATTCGGTCCTTGTCAATTTCAAGTAACGAAGGTATTTTTGATGGTAATATTATGGTCTATGTGAATGATACTGCTCAGCTTGAAAGTTTGATGAGAAATTTAAAGCAAGTCAGAGGGATAACAGGTGTCAATCGATATGAATCGGAAAATTAATAACCAAGTGTTGGATTGAAAATTTCGCTAAGGCGACTACTATTAAGCACTATTTTTAATAGAGGAAATATCAATCTTAATTGGTAAATTTGTACAAGAATATTTTTACTATGAATCAAGCTGAAAATTTTGCAACTGTAAAAAAAATCTTTGAAGCCTACTTAGAAAATAAAAATCTAAGAAAAACACCAGAGCGCTATGCGATTTTGGAAGAGATTTATTCACGTACTGATCACTTTGATGTAGAGTCTTTGTATATTCATATGAAGAACAAGAAATATCGTGTCAGTCGTGCTACAGTTTATAATACCCTAGAACTTTTGGTCTCTTGTGATTTGGTTACAAAACACCAATTTGGAAGGAACATGGCACAATTTGAGAAGTCTTACGGGTTCAAACAACACGATCACGTGATCTGTATTGAATGTAATAAGGTTGTTGAATTCTGTGATCCACGTATCAACCAAATTCAGAGTCTCATGGGAGATCTTTTAAAATTTGACATTAAGCACCACTCACTCAATTTGTATGGTGTATGTCAAGACTGTCAACTTAAGAACAAAAAAGAAGAGGCCGTCGCTCACGAAGCTATTTCAAATTAATCTTATATTTTCTTAAATATAATAGTACATTTGTTCAGGAATGTTCAGGGGAAAAATTCCTGAACATTTTATTTTTAAATAGAGTCTATTTTTATTAATAACATTTTAATTACTATACTTTAAAAGCTATGCAAGTTGATGTGCTTTTGGGCTTACAATGGGGTGACGAGGGTAAAGGTAAAATCGTAGACGTATTTTGTCCAAAATACGATTTAATCGCTCGTTTCCAAGGCGGCCCTAACGCCGGACACACGTTGGAATTCGATAACAAGAAATTCGTACTCAACACAATTCCATCTGGTATCTTCAATGAAGGTACACTAAATCTTATTGGTAATGGTGTCGTTATCGATCCGATTATCTTAAAAAGAGAGTTAGACAACCTTAAGACAGCTGGTTTTGATCCGGTGGGTAAAGGCAATTTGGTTTTAGCGCGTAAAGCACACCTTATTCTGCCGACACACCAATTATTGGATGCTGCCTCAGAATCAAAAATGGGTGCAGGAAAAATTGGATCCACTCTGAAAGGTATTGGTCCAACTTACATGGATAAAACCGGTAGAAATGGTTTGCGTGTAGGTGATACAACACTTCCAGATTTTCAAGAGCGTTACCAAAAGTTGAAAGAAAAACATCTAAGTATTCTTTCGCACTATGGTGAAATACCTGATTTCAGTGAAAAAGAGAAAGCATTTTTAGATGCAATCGAATTCATTAAATCTATCCCGCATGTGGATTCAGAGCATTTGGTGAATCAATATCTGAAAGAAGGCAAACGTGTGTTAGCTGAGGGGGCTCAAGGTACGCTTTTGGATGTTGATTTTGGTTCTTATCCATTTAGATCGGAAGAGCG
>NZ_DKSP01000229.1:0-412 GCF_002472745.1 Sphingobacterium sp. UBA7253
GCCGTCACTACTGGGCTGGTCATCTAAAATCAGATAACTTAATGCGGTGCGTCGTAAGAAATAGGCACAGGCCAGGGCACTTTGCCCTCCCCCGATGATCAGTACGTCATATTCATTCATCGTTTTTGATTCTTGCTATTTAAATTATTCAACGGTCACCTGGCTTTTATAATATTTCTTTCTCAGCCAGAAAGCTACATTTACCAGCGCAATTAATGCGGGTACTTCCACCAATGGACCGATAACGCCGGCAAATGCCTGTCCACTATTGATGCCAAAGACACCGATAGCCACGGCAATAGCCAACTCAAAATTATTACCGGAAGCTGTAAAGGAGATCGCTGCATTTTTAGAATAATCCGCTCCCATACGTTTGCCTACAAAAAAGCTTACCAGGAACATAATGGCAAAA
>NZ_DKSP01000229.1:491-3187 GCF_002472745.1 Sphingobacterium sp. UBA7253
ACCAGGAACATAATGGCAAAATAGATAACCAAAGGAATCGCAATTCTTACAACGTCCATAGGAATCTGTACGATCAGCTCACCTTTCAGGCTGAACATAACTACGATTGTAAATAGCAATGCGATTAAGGTAATTGGAGAGATCATAGGCACAAATTTGTTCTGGAACCATTCTTCTCCTTTTAATTTGATCAGGCTATAACGGCTGATTATTCCCATTGCAAAGGGTATCCCTAAATAAATGCCTACGCTTTCAGCAATCTGACCGATCGAAATATTAACATCAAGCCCTTTCATCCCAAACACAGGAGGCAGAACGGTGATAAATATATAAGCGTACACGCTGTACAATAAAACCTGGAAAATGCTATTGAGAGCGATAAGGCCTGCAGCATACTCCCTGTTTCCCTCTGCCAGCTCATTCCATACAACGACCATTGCAATACAACGGGCCAGCCCGATAAGAATAAGGCCGATCATATACTCAGGATAACCGTGAAGAAATACTATAGCGAGGATAAACATCAAAATTGGCCCGATACTCCAGTTCAGGAGCAAGGAAGCACCCAGGATCTTCGTATCCTTAAAGACTTTGCCCATATTTTCATATTTCACTTTAGCAAGTGGTGGGTACATCATCAGGATCAGGCCTATGGCAAGTGGAATATTGGTAGTTCCACTTGAAAAAGAATTGATAAAATCAGATGAAGAGGGGAAGAGGAACCCAATAGATACTCCGATAGCCATAGCCAGGAAAATCCATAGGGTAAGGTATCGGTCAAGGAAACTCAATTTTTTCCTCTCATGTGCTGGGGCGCAGTTGTTGGCTGACATATTTTTTGTGTGTTAGTGGATATGTTTATTTATCGAGATTTTCATTTACAAATTCTGCGCTGTACGTTTTGATGAGATCACGTACCCTTCTGAATTCATTTATAACTTCTTCATCCGTTCCGGTCGCTTTTGCCGGGTCGGGAAAATTGTAGTGTAGCTTTTTAGCTTTCGACGGAAAATACGGACAGCTCTCTTTGGCATTATCACAAACCGTAATTACATGATCAAAGTCTATATCCGCATACTCATTCACATTATTGGAGGTATGGGCAGAGATATCAATGCCGGCTTCANNGCTGCGGCAACTGTTGCCGGTACAGAGTACCAATATTTTTTCCATTATTTGATGTTTTGATTTCTTCTTTCCAATAAAATAGTATCCCGCCAGATACCGTTTATCTTACCGATTTTTTCCCGGTAGCCCACTTGCCGGAATCCGGCTTTCTCATGCATTTTGAAACTACCAGTGTTTTCTCTAAAGACACCGGATTGTAGCGTCCATAATCCATACTTTTCACTTTCTGCAATCAGTGCCTGAAGTAGAATTGAGCCATAACCTTTCCCGGATAAAACCGGATTGATATAAACACTCACTTCAGCAACACCTGCATAAACGCAACGGGAGGATACCGGTGATAGCGCCGCCCAGCCCAGGATATTTTCTACTTCGTCCAGCACGAAACGACAAGTGCTTAAATGCGATATGTCCCAGTCTTCCCATGAAGGAGCAGCGGTTTGAAAAGTGGCATTGCCGGTAGCAATGCCTTTTTCATATATTTCCTTTACGGCAGGCCAATCACTGGCGACCAAGGTTCTTACTTTCATATGGAATGATTAGCAGCAGCCGCTTCCTGGTGTACAAGCCGGACCTTCTGCAGCGAGATTTACCATTTCTAACTTTACTAGTTCTGCTTTTGCAGCTGGTGTACAGCATTCTTCGCCTTCTGAAGTAGTGCCACAGCTTCCGCCTCGGTTAATGGCTTTGCACTGGGTAAAGTCGGGAGTAAGGTTAACGATCAAATCTTCTCCGGATACGGTAAAATTACCCGGGTACATTTGGCGGGTGTCGAACTGTGAATTGCCAAATTCAATTTTTACAATCGCATTGGGATTTAACGGTAACTTCTTTTCCACGATGTCCACAATAGACATAGCTTTACTTGCCTGCATCGCACGGCCTTCTTCCGTTTCCCTTGGTTCCCATAATTGGACAATGATCTCTGTCCAGGAGTTCATTACGCCACCACAATCGACAGATACGATCGGGGCTTGTTTGATTTCTGTGATATGGTAGGAGGGATCTACCCATTTGCCTTCTGCATATTCAAATTGTAAAATTTGATTCGGATTTTGCTGGAGTTGCGTTTTAAACGTTTCCCAGTTGATAAATTCTGAGTTGTTCATGTCATATTGCAATTTAACGATTAATTGGTATAAATTTTTTAGCAACAGCTTGCGTTCTCGTTATAAGAAGCAAAGAAAGCTGCCAGATTTGTTTTTAATAATTTCCAGGCTTTCGGTTCAATGCAATAGCATACCCGTACACCCTCAATAGTGCCCTGGATAATACCCGCATTCTTCAATTCTTTAAGGTGCTGGGAAATAGTTGGCTGTGCCAATCCTAATTCCTCGACCAGATCACCGCAGATGCAAGAATTTGTACGGATGATAGATTGAAGGATCGCAATACGGGCAGGATGGCCCAATGCTTTGAGCATTGTGGCGAGCTGGTTCTGCTCCTCTGTGAATATTTCTGTCTTAGTAAGTCCCATAATGATATTGCAATATTACGATTAATATTTTGAATTGCAAAATTGAATTTAAAAAAATAACGCTGGTCCCTTACCGAAATTAATTTCGGTA
>NZ_DKSP01000229.1:3344-15743 GCF_002472745.1 Sphingobacterium sp. UBA7253
GTCAGCCAGCAAAAAGAATCAGTGTTACTCGTTTTAATCGTAAAATCAAAGAAATCACAACACTGTCTTTCTGTTTTTACAAATTCATTCAATTCGTCCAAAATGGAGTCACTTCCCTTGAATTTGTTGGAATAGCCGTTGATTACCTGTTTTTTTTCAACAACTTGTTTCTTCAGGCTTGAAATGACCGTAGCTTTCCTTTCCTGCAGATCAGGGCTTGTTAACTTACAGGCTAAAATCTTCTTACCATAATTATCAGTGCAACTTGCATCACAGCTAAATTGTTTTTTTGAGTTAGTTTTTACCTGGCTATATCCGATTATGGAAATTGCAATAAGAGGGAACATTAAAATGTATTTCATTTTTTATTGGATTTGACGTGGTGCGTAAAATATAATGCATACCCCAACCAATGCAATCAGGGCGCCGATAATATCATAACGATCTGGTTTAAATCCGTCCACTTTCCAGGCCCAGAATAAGGATAAGACAATAAAAATACCACCATAGGTAGCATAGACTCTTCCAAAATTCGCGGATTGTCAGGTTGCCACTACCGCATAGAATGCCAGGATAATTGCCCCTATTATGCCATACCAAAAGGACTTGTCTTCCTTAAGCCAGTGCCAAACCAGGTAACCACCTCCGATTTCACAGATGCCGGCTAAAAAGAATACAAGAAGAGATTTAACTACTGCCATATGTTTAAGATTAAAAGTATATTTACAAATATAAACCATGGAGTATAGTCTATGGTCAAGTAAAAACTGAATATTTTATGTTAATAGGTGAACTGTCTTCTAAATCTGGACTTTCGCGTGATACTATCCGTTTCTATGAGAAGCAGCAGCTTATTGCTGTAACAAGGAAAGAAAGAAGGGGTAATAATTACAAAGAGTATTCCGAGGAGGTGCTTGCAAGGCTTTTGGCAATAAAACGATTGAAGAACTTCGGATTTACGTTAAATGAAATTGCTGATTTACTGGAAATGATTGAGCAGAAGGAAGCAACCTGCAATAACGTAAGTGAGTTCATTGAACAGAAAGTTACATTGGTAGAGGCAAAGATCCTTGATCTGATAAACCTGCGTAATCAATTAGTAAGTGGTGTCAACAAATGTAAGGACTGCTGTAATCCGGAGCAACCGGAAGAGAATTGTCCCATTCTGGTTACTGACAATTTCCTTGAAAGTTAGCTGTGAAAATTATCAACGATTTCAGCCAATTTAGTAGGTGATATAAAGAAAGAATTACTAATATTGCATTTGTGGAATACATTGCTCTGCTTCTGTCTATTATAGTGATTACGCTTTCGGCTGTACCGTGTTGTGGAGGAGAACATGAAGCAATGGAACTTTCTACATTGAAGCAGCAGAATACTTCCCATCATTCTACTCGGGATGAAGACGATTGCTGTAAAAATTGCTCCCCTTTTTATTCCTGTGGGACATGCGTAGGGTTTGTAAGGTCTAGCATTTTTGTTTTGAACACAACCATTTTTCCAAATAATTACCAAGTTCATTTCCCGGCCTATCTTCAGGCCAGTCAACAAGTATTTACGACACAAATCTGGCAGCCCCCCAAACTAAGTTAAAACGAACGCCACTATCGGCAAATGATCTATTGTTTTAACTTAATCACTTTTTAAAAATGAAAAGAATTGCTGTGCTGTTGGCAATGCTGTTTTCTGCAGTGTTGGCCAATGCCCAATATATTTATAAAGCCGTCGTGAAAGACGCAAACACAAATGAGACATTAGCTGGAGCTACCATTAAAGTTTTAGGAACTGCACTGGGAACAAGTACAGACAAATCCGGGGCGGCAGTTATTAGCGGTATTCCACAAGGAACACAAATTATCCAGTTTAGTTATGTTGGGTTTGAAACAAGAACAGATACCATGGTTTTTCCGCTTACTTTGGATACACCGGCTGTTATATTGCTGCAGGCTGCTGAGGAAGAAAGCGAGTTGGAAGAGGTGCAAGTATCGGCAACTAGGAGTACTAGGACCATTGCGAATATTCCGACCCGAATAGAAGTTATTGCAGGAGAGGAGCTGGATGAAAAGGGAAATATGAAGCCTGGCGATATCAGGATGCTACTGGCCGAAAGTACCGGTATCCAGACCCAGCAGACTTCGGCTACCAGTGGAAATTCCAGTATCCGTATTCAAGGTCTGGATGGCAAATACACGCAAATTATTCGTGATGGTTTTCCACTCTATTCCGGATTTTCCGGCGGTTTGGGATTATTGCAAATTGCACCGCTCGATCTGCAACAAGTAGAAGTAATTAAAGGCTCTTCATCGACCCTATATGGAGGAGGAGCTATTGCCGGTTTGGTAAATCTGGTGTCCAAAAAGCCAACAGAAGAACGCCAACTTAATTTTTTATTGAATGGTACTTCTGCTCTGGGGCTTGATGCCAGTGGTTTTTACGCTCAAAAATTAAAAAAAACAGGATTTACTGTATATGCAGCATACAATCACGGAACAGCTTATGACCCTTCAGATATTGGCTTGACCGCAATTCCAAAATTTAACCGGTTTACCCTAAATCCTAAACTCTTTGTTTATTTCAATGAGAAAACTACCCTTTCTGTGGGACTGAATACAATGACTGAAAAGCGAATAGGTGGGAACCTGGAGTATATCAAAGGTAAAGGAGATGCTGTGCACAGTTATTTTGAAGAGAATCAAACAGGGCGTTACAGCTCACAGACGGAACTAGATTATAGATTAAATGATAATGAAAAATTTGTTTTCAGAAATAGTGTAAGTTATTACGATCGGAGTATAAACCTGCCCGGTTACCGGTTTTCAGGTTTACAGATTTCTACTTACTCGGAAGCTAATTATTCCCGAACCGGAGAGAGGGCCGAATGGGTAGCCGGCGTAAATTTTTTGACTGATAATTTTTCCGAAGATAAGAACAGTACCTTCCCGTTAAGGAATTACAACTATAATACTTTAGGTGCATTTGTTCAAAATACATTTAATGCCTCTGAAAAGATAACGCTTGAATCCGGAATAAGGGGCGACTATCACAACGATTATGGTTTCTTCTTTTTGCCCAGAATTTCTGCTTTATGGAAAATCAATAGCCATTTTTCAACCAGGCTTGGTGGTGGGCTTGGCTATAAAGCACCTTCGGTCTTTACAGAAGATGCGGAAAGAATCCAATTTCGTAATGTCATGCCTATCAATGTCAACGATACGAAAGCGGAACGATCGTATGGAGCCAATTATGATATCAACTATAAAACAGCATTGTTTTCCGACGAGGTTAGCTTTAGTATTAACCAGATGTTCTTTTACACACGCATCAATAACCCTATTATGCTGACTGATTTACCGGGAGGAAATTTGCAGTACGTTCAACCTCGAGGAAATTTAGACACAAAAGGCATGGAGACTAATGTGAAACTTACCTATGGAGACTTTAAATTGTTTGTAGGATATACTTATGCCGACGTCAACCAGCATACGGAAGGAAATACAACTACATACCCATTGGTATCCAAACATCGGTTAAATAATGTATTGATGTATGAAATTGAGGATAAATTAAAGATTGGTTTGGAAGCTTATTATTTCAGTCCTCAGCAATTAAACGATGGGGGTAGAGGGAAGAGCTATTGGACTGCAGGTCTGATGACTGAGAAGATCTGGGAGAAGTTTTCCATTTTTGTCAATTTGGAAAATCTGACTGATACAAGACAAACTAAGTTTGATTCTATTTATACAGGAAGTATTACGAACCCTACTTTTCGTGATATCTATGCACCAGTTGATGGATTTATTATTAACGGAGGCATAAAATTGAAATTCTAAATTTACTTAATAAAAGGCTGGTACTACCAGCCTTTTATTTTCACGGTCCCAATCTCCACGCGTAAAGGCCCTGTCTTTACTTGTCCGAATTAACTTATTCTCACCACGCTGACCACAACTTTTCGATACAGTACTTGAATTTTTCCATCACACAGGGTTTATCTTGATTGTAAAAAATCCGCTTTCTTCGACTAGTTTTTCAGAAATTTTTTTGCAAATTATTCAATAAGTTTTGAGATGGAAACTAATAACCGGAGATATCATTCAGAAATAAAGGAAGAATATATGAAGGATAACCTACCCTTTGATATAGTTAAAACTATTCCTCGTTCTATCAGAAAAAGGTGGCGGGAGCAAGCTGAAAAAGATTTTTGGATGCCGGTTCCGGTTGAGGATAATATTTCAGATGAGTTGACCATACGACGTCTGCAAACCGAAAATAAAATACTAAAAACTAAGGTCAGAGCACTTTTTATCTTGTTGTTCTTTACCGGGAGCTTTTTAAATTTATGGCGTTAAGGTCTTATCATGTCTTGAAAGTAAAAAAGAATGTAGGACTGCTTTTACATTTTTGCCTGGAGCATAAACTGGAGAAATTTGTTTGGAAGCTGTTACCCTTCTCTTTCAAGCAATGGCATTCATGGGACGGGCTAAAGTCATGTCAATTTTCGTTGCAAGGTTATTGTCGTAAACAAAATGTAGCACAGTTGTCCCTTAAGGAACAACAGGATAAGGAGCTTGGCTGTGCTGAAAAAAGAGTTAGGATTTGGACGTTGGTAAATGTCTACTATTATTTGCTGCGGCTGAAAAAGGTCTATTTCAGCCTGGGCGCTTTTACAAATATTGCCGACTCTTGAAAATTACAAAAAGAAAACATACAAGACGGAAAAAATATTATCCTATTGCTGCTACAGCCCCCTTTAAAATTCTTCATCAGGATATCACCATCATTAAAACTTTGAATGGCGTTAAGCACTATGTTTATATTATTAAAGACAATTTTAGGAAGGCCGTTTTAGCATGCAAAGTAACAACAGAGTATAGCAGTATTGTTGCAAGAGAATCTTTCGAAGGAGTTCTGAAAAGGTTTGGTCTTCTTCGTAATCAAAGCTTTTTAATAACGGATGGAGGGGTGGAAAATAAGGTGGAACTCGACCTTTACTTGAACAGACCTGGCATGCTTTGGCAGAAGTTAACAGCGCAGCTTAATATCATTCAAAGTAATGGCATGATAGACGCAGCAAACAGGTTAATCAAACAAAGATATTTACTTTCAAAAACAGTCGATAACACTACGAAACTCAAAAGGGAATTGGAGCAGGAGGTAACCAACATGAATTCTATGCCCAATGGTCAATTATTTGGTTATTCTCCCAATGAAGTTCTGAATCGTGCTATTCCTGATCGAATCCGGTTTAAACAACAAATCTTCGAGGCTACAACTAATCGAATGGAAGAGAATCGAAAGTTTAATTGCAAATTATCTTGTCACTTATGTAGCTGAAGACAGAATGAATTTTCTTCCAATATTGTTTCCCAAGGAAAGCTATAGGAAGAACAATGTTGTAACTTAATTTATGAAATTATTTTTATACGAGAAGCTTCTGTAATAAAGCGTACGCAAACGCGTACAGTAACCTATAAAATGCTCATGAACGGTGCTTGTTAATATACGGAGTCCCAACCTCAGTCAGGTATCCCAGTACAGGGTTAATCAGATATTCTAAACAATATACTAGCGACAGGCTATCAGATTCGTCTATGTGTATATTTTGTAAAATGTACAATCGGCTGACGTTTTTTATTTGTTTTTTAAAATTATTTATTACTTTTGAAAAAAAAAAGAGTGAGGATAACAAGTTTGTTTATAGCTTTCCTGGTTTTGGTACTGAGCTGCATTCCATGCAGAGACGTATCAGCTATGGGTAATAACATTCCTGTTACCGCCATTTCCCAAGGCCAGCTAGCCCATCATCCTAACAAGGGGGAGATCGGAGATTTGTGTTCTCCTTTTTGTACTTGCTCATGCTGTAAAGTTATGAGCGAAGTGTCCCTTTTACTACAGCTTGAACTTATCAAACCTGTAGTTTCTGTCGAATATAATATCGCTGTTGCAGGCGAGGTCATCTCTTTGTCGCTTTCTGTCTGGCAACCTCCTAAATTAGGTTAATTCAAATTGTTCAATGTGTATTCTCCCTTACCAATCAGATTGGTATGGCGGTTTCTGCATTGTTTTTTTTGTTTTTAACTTAATTTATAAGAATAATGCTTCAAAAAATTATTCAGTTCTCCATCAAGAACAAGCTCATTATTGCGCTGTTCACTTTGGGACTGATTGCATGGGGAGTCTATTCCCTTAAGAAACTTCCGATTGATGCTGTTCCCGATATTACCAATAATCAGGTGCAAGTCATCACGCTCAGCCCTTCCCTCGCAACACAAGAGGTTGAAAGACTTATTTCCTACCCAGTAGAACAGACCATGTCCACTATTCCTGAAATTGAACAGGTGCGTTCCATTTCGAGGTTTGGTCTTTCCGTGGTAACAATTGTCTTCCACGACGATGTAGATATTTACTGGGCCCGGCAACAGGTCAATGAAAAACTGGCTGAGGCCAAAAACAACATCCCCCAGGGACTTGGTAATCCGGAGATATCCCCGATATCAACAGGCCTGGGAGAGATTTACCAGTATGTCGTGCACGCGAAACCAGGATTTGAAAAGAAATTCGATGCCAGAGAGCTTCGCAGTATACAGGACTGGATAGTAAGAAGACAGCTTCTTGGTACTCCTGGTATCGCAGAGGTGAACAGCTTTGGCGGATTGCTGAAGCAATATGAGATTGCACTTGATCCTAATAAACTAAGGAGCTTGAATTTAAGCATTAGTGATGTATTCAAGGCGCTTGAAGATAACAATGAAAATACTGGTGGTGCCTATATTGACAAAAAGCCCAATGCCTACTTTATCAGGAGCGAAGGGCTGGTTGGCGATATCGAGGACATCAATAAAATCGTTGTCAAGAATAGCGAAAACGGCGTGCCGCTACTGATACGTGATATCGCGACTGTTCAGATTGGTAACTCGATCCGATACGGGGCTTTGACCCGGACTACAAAATCCAGCGATGGTGAGGCTGTTGGTGGGATTGTGATGATGCTCAAGGGAGCGAATGCAAATAACGTTGTTCAGCAGGTAAAGGCTAAGATAGCGAGGATCAATAAGACCCTGCCAGAAGGTGTGATCATCGAGCCTTTTCTGGATAGAAGTGCCCTGGTGGACAGGGCTATTGGCACAGTAGCGAAAAACTTAATTGAGGGTGCGTTGATTGTGATCTTTGTACTGGTGTTGTTCCTGGGCAACTTCCGCGCGGGTTTTATTGTAGCATCAGTTATCCCGCTTGCCATGCTTTTTGCCATTGCAATGATGAATCTGTTCGGAGTCTCTGGTAATCTAATGAGTCTTGGGGCAATTGATTTTGGTTTGATCGTAGACGGAGCAGTGATTATCGTCGAGGCGACGATGCACCACCTAGGGATGAGGTCCGCAGGAAAACTTACACAGCAGGAGATGGATGAAGAGGTTTTTGAATCTGCTGTAAAGATCCGTTCTGCTGCGGCATTTGGTGAAATCATTATCCTGATTGTGTACCTTCCTATTCTAGCACTGGTAGGGATCGAAGGCAAAATGTTTGGCCCAATGGCGCAAACTGTATCTTTTGCCATCCTGGGTGCATTCATACTCTCGATGACCTATGTACCGATGGTGTCGGCCGTATTTTTAAGCAAGAAGATCACCCATAAAAAGAATTTTTCAGACCGTATGGTGGACTTTCTCCACAGGCGCTATCTTCCTTTGATTAAAGGTGCCTTGAAGTGGAAAAAGACAGTAACAATCACCGCGGTTGCGCTTTTGGTGGTAAGCATTTTTATCTTCACCAGGATGGGCGGCGAGTTTATTCCCACTCTTGAAGAAGGGGATTTCGCTGTTGAGACCAGGTTGCTAACCGGAAGTTCACTTTCACAGACTTTGGACAAGGTCGACCAGGCTTCCAGAATACTGGTAAACAAATTCCCTGAAGTAAAGGAGGTGATCGGAAAGGTTGGTGCAGCCGAAATTCCTACAGATCCAATGCCTATGGAAGCCTGTGATCTTACTATCATATTAAAAGATAAGAAGGAATGGACAACTACCCATAGCCGCGAGGAGCTTGCAGAAAAAATGAGCAAGGCCCTTGAAGATATACCAGGTGTTACCTTCGGTTTCTCTCAACCTATCCAATTGCGTTCCAATGAACTGATTTCTGGTGTTAGGCAGGATATAGGGATAAAGATTTTCGGGGATGACTTACAGACTCTAACCGAGCTTTCGCAGAAAATTGGGAAAATAGTCTCTTCTGTCCAAGGTGCAAAGGATCTTTATCTTGAACAGGCAACAGGTCTTCCACAGATCGTGGTCAACCTAAATCGTGACCGTATTGCCCAGTATGGGCTAAGTGTAAAAACTGTAAATCAAGCTATTAATGCAGCTTTCGCGGGACAGGCCGCAGGACAAGTTTATGAGGGCGAGCAGCGCTACGATATAACTGTGAGGTTCTCCCAGCAAAATCGACAGGGTATCGAGGATGTCAAAAATGTGTATGTCACGGCGCCCAATGGCAACCAAGTGCCCCTTGAACAACTGGCAGATATAAGCTTTAAGATTGGTCCAAACCAGATCCAGCGCGAGGATGCCAAGCGGCGTATCATCGTTGGCCTTAATGTTCGTGGAAGAGATATTCAAAGCGTGGTCGAGGAGATCGAGAGCAAGATCAATCAGCAGATAAAAATGCCTGCAGGCTATTACATCACTTACGGAGGCCAGTTTGAAAACCTGAAACAGGCCAGTGATAGACTTTCGATTGCCGTGCCGGTGGCATTGCTTCTGATATTGCTGCTGCTTTATTTTTCTTTTGGTTCATTTAAACATTCCCTGCTAATCTTCTCGGCAATCCCAATGGCTGCTATTGGAGGGATTTTTGCATTACTATTAAGGGGTATGCCCTTTAGTATTTCTGCTGGCGTAGGCTTCATCGCCCTGTTCGGTGTAGCAGTGCTCAATGGCATTGTATTGATTACCGAGTTCAACAGGCTTAAAAAGGAGGGCAGTTACACGATTGATCAGATCGTACTGATGGGTACAGAGATCAGGTTACGTCCTGTACTGATGACAGCAACCGTGGCGTCGCTCGGCTTCCTTCCTATGGCACTCTCTACAGCAGCTGGAGCGGAAGTTCAGAAACCGCTAGCTACGGTTGTAATTGGCGGGCTTGTTACTTCGACCATACTTACCCTAATCGTTTTACCTGTATTGTATACCTATTTTGAAAATATCAAATTAGGAGGTAAAAAAGGTGTGAACAAAGCTGTTGTAACATTACTTGCCATCACTGGACTGAGCATTGCAGGTAGCAGTGTTTTCGCTCAGGCAAAGCCAGATGAGGGTATCGGTCTGCAGCAGGCGATCCAGGTCGCAGTGTCCAACAACCAACAGATCAGGTCCTCGAATCTCAATATAGGCCGACAACAGGCCTTACGTGGTAGCGCATTGGATATCGGAAAGACTAATTTCAATTTGCAGTATGGACAGTTCAATAGCATTAAGCGCGACAACAATTTCTCCGTAACTCAGAGTATTCCTTTCCCTGGCCTTTTTGCCAAACAAAGGAGTCTTTATGATGCGCAAATACAGAGCGCGGAACTTGGCCTGTCAGTGGTGCAGAAAGAAATCAGTTACCGTGTAAAATCTACATACGGGCGTATAGTATACCTCAATGCTCTCAGGGATTTGTATCTGAGTCAGGACAGTGTCTACAGTAATTTTTACAAGGCGGCCGCTGCAAGGTATAATGCGGGAGAGACCAATTTGTTAGAGAAAACTACAGCGGAGACACAGTACAATGAAGTGCGCAACCGCATTGCACAGAATCAAGCCGACATACTGGCAAATGCAGCAGAACTTAAGCGATTGATGAACACTAGGGACAGCGTCCGTTTCCTATTCGTGGAACTAGAACCAGAACAATGGAACATTACCCAGCGTGATACCAATTCGGTAGGTACCAATCCAGTGCTGGCCTTCCAACGACAACAGATTGAAGTTGCCGAAAGGCAGGTCAAGGTTGAGCGAGCCCGGTCTGGGCCTGACTTTAATGTGGGCTATTTCAACCAGTCTATAATTGGATTGCAGAATGTGGATGGCCAGGACCGTTTTTACAGTGGCGGAACGCGTTTCCAGGGGATAACCGCAGGAATTTCGATACCTGTATTTTTTAAACCATATGCTTCCCGTATCAAGGCCGCAAAGATTGATAAACAGGTTGCGCAGAGCGAGGAGGCCCTTTCAAGGGCCAACCTGCTTGGAAGTTTCGAACAGGCCTACCAGGAGCTTAGCAAGAATGCCAAGAGTATCTCCTACTATAAGGCTAGCGCCTTGCCTAATGCAGATCTTATCCTTAAACAGGCTCAAGTAGCCTTCCAGGCCGGGGAGATCGGTTATGTGGAATATCTGCAAGGGATCAGGACTTACTCAGAGATCCGTCTGGGATATCTTGGTGCCATCAATGACTTCAACCAATCAGTTTACACACTTCAGTACCTCACAGGTCAATAATAACTATCAGTAAAGAAATGAAAAAAGCAATCAAGGTTATCAGCCGCTTATCCTATATATCAGTCATTGCTGTTCTCCTGTCAGCATGTGGCGGCAAAGAAAAAACAGACGCAGGGGCCGCAACACCTCCGAAGGAGGCCAAAGAAGAAACCAATGGGGTAGAACTTACCCAATCGCAGTACAATGCTGCAGGTGTGACGATCGGCAGTCCGGAGATGCGGGCGCTCAGTGGCATGCTGAAGGTAAACGGATTTATCGATGTGCCTCCTCAGAACTTGGTGAGTATTACAACACAGATGGGAGGTATTGTAAAATCCACACCATTGTTACAGGGGAGCAAAGTTTCCAAGGGACAGGTTATTGCCGTACTACAGAATCAGGACTACGTTCAGTTACAGCAGGACTACCTGGAAAGTAAGAGCCAACTCGAACTTTCGCAAGCTGAATATAAGCGTCAGCAAACGCTTTCGGAACAAAATGTTAATGCCCAGAAGACCCTTCAGCAGGCAAAGACCACCTACCAGGTAAATCTTGCAAGGGAAAATGCGCTACGGCAGCGGCTTGAACTGATCAATATTGGTGCCTCGAGCCTGACACCAGGTAACATCCGCAGTTCGATCAATATTTATTCACCCATCAGCGGCTACGTTACCAAAGTCAATGTAAATACAGGCAAGTTTGTGGCCCCCAATGACGTGATGTTTGAGATTGTAAATAGCTCAAACCTGCACGTGGAACTCAATGTTTTTGAAAAGGACGCGCAGAAGGTCCGGCCGGGTCAAAGGGTAAACTTTACCATGGCCAATGATTCGGTAAGTCGCTCGGCTATTATTCAATTGGTTGGTGGGGAGATCAAAGCAGACAAAACGGTTACCGTGCATGCGGTTGCTGGTGCAGGAAATAGCTTTATCCCCGGTACCTACCTCAAGGCAGAAATAGAGACTGGTAGCAGTCGTGTGCTTTCTTTGCCACAGGTTGCAGTTGTTGACTTTGAAGGCAAAAAATACATCTTCCTTGAAAATGGTAAAACAATGGTGAAAGCTGAAGGTGATACAACAAACAGTGTTTACCATTTTCAAATGGTAGAAATTACAGTGGGAATTACCGATGGAGAACTTGTAGAGGTTTCGCTGCCTGGAGGATTGGATTATAACGGAAAGGTTGTTTTGAAAGGAGCTTACGACTTGTTATCGAAGATGAAAAATAGCGAAGAGGAATAAAAAAGGTTATGCCAATTTAGGCATAACACCAGGTGGAGCGATGGGTGCCCCAGTCTTGGGGCACCTTATTTCCCCAACGGGGAACGATCTGGGTTACGTTACCTATTGATTACAGATCATTAAATCTTAACCATATATGGAGAACAACAAGAAAAGCCAGCAAAAAAAAGTAGCCGGGGATACCGGTAAGAAACAGGTCCCAGTTAAAACTGGTGAAGCCAATGATAGGAGCAGCAATGCTTCGATGGAAGAAACAGCGGTCGGGGGCAACCAAGTCTCGATAAAAGAGAAAAAACATGACGAATCTGACTACGAACATGGTGGTGTTTTTGGCAAGAATACAGAAATGATATTTTCTTTGATATGCGGCGCTGCTTTGGCCTTAGGCTACGGGCTGACCTACGTGGGAGGAGTGCCTGAATGGGTGAGTTTAAGCTTGTATATAATAGCCTATTTCTTTGGAGGGTTCTTTACGGCCAAGGAAGCTGTTGAAACTATTTCAAAAGGTGGCTTTGAAATAGATTTTTTGATGTTAGTGGCTGCCATCGGTGCTGCGATCCTTGGTTCCTGGGCAGAGGGGGCGCTACTTCTTGCACTGTTCAGTCTTGGGCACGCCCTTGAACATTATGCAATGGGGAGGGCCAGAAAGTCCATAGAAGCCTTGACTGACCTTGCCCCACCGGTTGCACTTGTTGTTA
>NZ_DKSP01000226.1:0-4739 GCF_002472745.1 Sphingobacterium sp. UBA7253
TGCACGTATTATTTCACAGAAATATATCCAGCGTGAGCTGATTAAAGTTTCTACTGAAATTATTAATAGCTCATACGATGAAACGTCAGATATCTTCGATCTGTTGGATCATGCCGAAAAAAGTTTGTTTGATATCGCGCAGAATAACTTGCGGAGAGATTCAAGAAAGATGGACGATATTATGCGTGAGGCGATCTCTAATCTTGAGATGCTGCGTGACCGCACAGATGGTCTGACAGGTGTACCTTCGGGTTTGACTGCCTTGGATCGTATGACTTCAGGTTGGCAGCCTTCTGATCTGGTTATTATTGCAGCACGTCCAGCGATGGGAAAGACGGCATTCGTACTTTCCGTTGCACGTAATGCTGCAGTGGAACACGGAAAAGCAGTTGCCGTATTCTCGCTGGAGATGTCATCTGTTCAGCTTGTCAATCGTCTAATCGCTGGTGAAACCGAAATTGAGCAAGAGAAATTGAAAAAAGGAAATCTTGCTGATCATGAATGGCAACAATTACATTCGAGAATTGGTCGTTTAACTGATGCGCCTATTATTATTGATGATACGCCGGCGTTGAACGTGTTCGAATTTAGAGCTAAATGTAGGCGCTTAAAGGCACAATACGATATCCAGATGGTGATCGTCGATTACTTGCAGTTAATGCATGGAAAAGCAGACGGTAAAGGAGGGGGGAACCGTGAACAAGAGATTGGTAGTATTTCCCGTGCTTTGAAATCTGTTGCCAAAGAGTTAAATATTCCTGTGCTCGCATTGTCGCAGTTGAGTCGTGCAGTAGAGTCAAGGCCAGGAAATAGTAAGCGCCCTATGTTGTCCGATTTACGGGAGTCTGGTTCTATTGAGCAGGATGCGGATATGGTTCTTTTCTTATATAGGCCCGAATATTATGGTTTGACAGAAGATGAAGAGGGACGTCCTACTGCCGGTGTCGGTGAAGTTATTATTGCAAAACACCGTAATGGTGAGACCGGAATTGTTCCACTTCGCTTTGTGGGTAAATTTGTGAAGTTTGTGGATTTAGAAGATGAGTTTTCGGGTATGGGTGGTGGAGATGGATTCGGTGATGCACCGGCTACATTTTCTGCTTCTGCATTGAATCCGTCGCCAAACTTTGCTGATGATTTTAGTGCTGGGGGCTTCAGTGGGGGGATTACTATGCCATCCCGAATGAACGACATGCCTGATGATGCGCCATTTTAGTGATTAATTTTACATAAGTATTCCTAAATAATAGAAAAAACCGAATGATTTAAATTCGGTTTTTTCGTTTACAGCGACTTCGTAATTTATCTTGCTTATGTGGGCTTGTGCCTGCTATTTTTTTTGCCTTTAAAACTTGTATGTCACGCCAGCACCAACAATTTGCCTAATTTGTAGGGCAGAATTTCTCTTTCCAACTTCAACATTATCTTTAATAATCGGAATAGCCGTATTGTCATCGTAGATCATCTGTACACCTGCGTTTACTGTAATAAACTTATTTACCTTCATAAAAAGATTGGCCGTATAGTCGATATCTACATTTTGAGGTTTATCTAAATAGTTTGAATAGAGTTTTAGTATATTTTCAAATGAAATGTTCTCCATTAAATTTACTTTATAATAAGCATCAAATGATGCACCGAATTCAGTGCGGGACTTGCTGTTCGGATTTAGTCCATATCGTGTAGAAAGGAGTGTATCACTTACGAATACAAAGCGCACAGCCGCAGGTGAAAGATTAAATCTGAGGTTGTCCGATCGTTTGTAAGCAAAACCCGGACCGAAGCTCAGGTATGCCGGAGCTAAAAACCTGGATATCCTTTTTTGGGGTGAAGCTGTGTAATCATAACCATCGGCAAATTGTGTGTTAAAGTTTAGAAAAAAGGTATAAAGCCAATACTGAGACGCCTGATGTCCCAACAAGCTATTTAAAACTAATCGGTCATCATTTTTGCGCCAGTCCGACTCTTTTTGAAAGGTTAGCCCATAAGCCGCTAGGACCTTGTTGTCCCATGACCATTTGCCTTTTTTGTAATTGAAGTCGTAATTAAGAGTTAGGTTGCCGGAGAATGAATTTACACCACCTGCAGCCCAATTAGAAAATGAACTTTGGTTGATCAGAAAGGTGTTTTCTCCTTTGATAATCCAGGTTTTCGTACTGTCTACCGCGGTTGTCTGAGCGTAGGTTTCATGTGCTAATAAGCCAAAAGCAATAAGAATAATTGATTTTATTATTTTCATGTGTATACTTAATTTGTTTGCATTTCCATATTATTGTAATCCAGATGAGCACGTACAGTTTCACATCTTTTTAGACAACTAACGCAGCAGCTTTATTTCTGCGTATTGGAATTGTTGAAATATATTTCGTTCCTATTGTTATATACAACAATCTGATCTGATCGATGCGCTTAAAACGAGGTCATTATCCATTTTCAGCGTGATGTTTTAAGCGTGTACGAGAAAATAAATGTTTTATAACTAAACGAATAAATGAGGTTAATGTTTTTTTGTCCTTTTGATTGTGTTTATTTTAAATAAAATCAGAACTTTGCTCAATTGTATGTATGCGCTATTTATTAGCGTAGCAGCTCTTGGATAAAAGTTTATGAGCAGCTTTTGACAATACCCGGGAACAAGAACAAAGCCATTATTTTGGATCGAGAAAGCCGGCTTCTATTGTGCTATTCATAACAAAAACTTATAAAATGTTTAGATGAAGATAACGCTACTTTGTATAGGTAAGACAGATGACAAATACCTGATAGAGGGTATTGATAAGTATATTAAACGGTTAAAGTTTTATGTGAACTTTAATATCCTGGTGATACCAGACATCAAAAATGTCAAAAATCTTTCTGCTGAGCAGCAGAAAGATAAGGAGGCTCTTTTGATTCTAAAACAATTACAGCCTCAAGATTTAGTCGTTCTGCTGGATGAACATGGAAAAGAGTTTCGCTCCCTGGAGTTTTCTGCTTATCTGGAAAAAATGATGGTGCAAAGTGTTCAGCATATGGTATTTATTATTGGTGGCCCCTATGGATTTGACCAAAAAATTTATGATCGAGCAAATTCAAAAATTTCGTTGTCCAAGATGACATTTTCGCATCAAATGATTCGTTTGTTTTTTACAGAGCAGCTTTATCGTGCATTTTCTATCATGAAGGGAGAGCCTTATCATCACGAATAATATGGAAAAAAGTCCGTAACTTCATCATGAATAAAAACAAGCTTATGAATTTGCCCAACAAACGAGATTATCACTATAAAAGTGACGAAGGAGAAAAAAATAGCCAATTGAATAAATACATTATGATTGCTTGTATTATAATCGTAATCGCATTGGCCTATTTTTTCGCATAGCTTAATGCCCTTCCATACGGATCTAGTAAAAGAAATAAATCTCTTACTTAATATCCGTATGGAGGATATCAGCAGATAATTTTAATAAATTTTAATTGAATTGTTTAAGCAAGAACGCTTAATTTTTGGGAGAAGGTTGGCAGGTTTTGCGCGTTCTTTTTGGGGCGGTGTTGTTTACAAATCCCCAGTTGGTCATATAGAATGACAAGGGATTAATTTCTAATAGTTTTTTCATTTTTTCTTTTTTTACCATATAATAATTTATTGATTCGCTAATAGATGATCAATAATCGAGCCAAACTAAAGTGGTTGTCATGTTCGAAAAGAAATATAGGAAATAAGGTCGATAAAAAATAATTGAAAGGGTGTTTTTAGGGCTAGGTCAACATAAAACGCAGCCCATTTGAGAGGGGCTGCGTCGAATCGAAGTATTTATTTTTTATCAATTTTATATAATTTTCCGATATCTGTGATAGCGTACAGCGCGCCATCTTTTCCCTGCGTGATATCTCTAAATCGTTGACCTTCACTACCTAGTAGGCGTTCTTCTCCAACCACCTTGTTATCCTTTAGTATAATTCTGGCAATGTGCATGCTGCTCAAACCGCAAATAAAGAGATTATTCTTCCATTCTGGAATATTCTGTCCGGTATAGAATGTAATTCCACTAGGCGAGAGAACAGGATCCCAATAATAGACGGGTTGTTCCAGACCGTCTTTTTGTTGTATGCCCTCACCAACCTTATCTCCTTTATATTCTATACCATACGTAATCGTTGGCCATCCATAATTCTTGCCGGCTTCAATTCTGTTCAACTCGTCGCCGCCCCGTGGACCAAATTCAGTTTCCCAAAGATCGCCAGTTTCAGGATGTAAGACAAGTCCCTGTGGATTACGATGTCCATAACTGTAAATTTCCGGACGTGCATTTGCCTTGCCTATAAATGGATTCCCAGGGGCAGGCTGTCCATCAGTGGTTATGCGTAGGATCTTGCCCAATGCTGCATTCAGATCTTGTGCCAATGGTCTTGTGACCAAATCAGATCTTTCACCCGTGCTCAAAATAATATTGCCTTCTTTATCAAAGATAATACGGCCACCATAATGCAAGTTCCCTTTATGAGCAGGAGTAGCTTGGTAGATAACTTTAGCACCTTCTATCGATTTCTCGTCTGCGGACAGTTTTCCTTTCGCAACAGCCGTCAAAGTTCCGGCAGCGGTATTATCAGAGAAAACCCAATATATCATACGGTTTGACTCGAATTTTGGATCAAGACGTAATCCCAAAAGTCCACCTTGTCCACTGCTATTGACTTGAGGTAAACCTTTAATTGGTTCACTTAATTTACCGTCTACAGTTGCAATGCGAAAATCACCT
>NZ_DKSP01000226.1:4783-10431 GCF_002472745.1 Sphingobacterium sp. UBA7253
CGCTCTTTAATCGGCCATCTGGTAGCGCAGTGATACCCCAAGGAGATTTTAATCCCTCGGCAATTACTTTACCTTCGAACGGTGTGCTCGTCTTTGCACCTTTAATTCTGGTTTGTCCAGCAAATGCAGGTTTATAATTCGTGTTTGCATTTTGTGTTTCTACGGGAGGATAACTTGTTGTATCAGTTGCAGAATTTGCACTGCTATCCGAACTTGAATTTGAATTCGCATGGTTTGAATTACATGCAGTTAATCCTAAAGATACTGTTAAGAGGCTTATTGTCAGTTTGGTTTTCATTATCTGTGACTTGTTTTTGGTCTGATTATCTGCTTGAAGATATTAAAAATTAATGAAATATTATTTTTCAGAATGTAATAATATAAATATATAACTCATGCTAATAAGAAAGGGGAATGCTAGTCCGCTAATTTGTTTTTAAGTATTAAAGGAGTTATTTTCCGGCCAGGCAGTTTTTTACAATTCGGTGGAGTTCAATATCGTTGTTTATATAATAATCACTTATATCTAGAATGGTGTTTGTATTTAAATTGTAAATACACACGGGAACGTAGTTGGGCTGTGCAGAGGTCTCGAAAGTCTTAAAATAATCTGCACTTTCCTGTATGTTTGAAAACTCTTTGGATTCGCAATGCTGTGTATCCTGATTATAAGCAATGGTTATAAAGTTCTTTTTCATTTTACTCGCCTTTTATCAGAATAACGAAAATTGGGAAGTAAAAGTTTTAAAAATTATTGCCTTTTATTTTCTAAACACTGATATGGCTTGCGGCTATCGGCTGTCCAAAAAATATTTTTGCTTTGTATTCAAAGTCCCTTGGATCGTCTGTTGTATAAAAGGCCAGTTGGCCATTTTGAGAACAAATTGTTTCAATTTCCCGGTGTCTATCAAGATATTCTTTTAAGCTATTGGCAACAATAGGTCCCTGGGAGATGATCTTTATATTACTTGGTGTATATTTTTGGATTACGGGTAGCAATAAAGGATAATGGGTGCAGGCAAGTACAATGGTATCGATTTGATCGGATTGCTGTAAAAGTTCCCGTAAATCTTTTTCTACAAAGTAATGTGCACCTTCTGTATTGATTTCATTGTTTTCTACTAAAGGAACCCAAAAAGGGCAGTCGTGCTGAAAAACCTCAATTTCTGGATTGAATTTGTGTATTTCTATTTTATAGGATTCAGATTTTACCGTTCCTGTAGTGGCTAAAATACCGATCTTGTTAGTTTTCGTAAAATTGTGTACGATTTCTGTAGTGGGTCTGATGACGCCAAGGACTTTCTTTCCAGGGGGAAGATCATGTTGTTGAATAGTCCTTAATGCTTTTGCAGAAGCCGTATTACATGCCAGAATAACGAGATTACAGCCCAGGTCAAATAATTTAAAAACACATTGTTTGGTGTAATTATAAACGGTCTCAAAGGATCTTGTACCGTAGGGAACACGGGCGTTATCGCCTAAATAGATATAATCGTATTGAGGTAAAAGTTGTTGAATTTCCTTGAATACGGAGAGTCCTCCATAACCGGAATCAAAAATACCAATAGGACAGGGGGTTGTTAAATTATCCATAACACAATGTTATAAGTTCTTTCACTTATAACATTGTGTCATAAGTTTCAGATTTATTGAAGCAAAGATGGTTTCTCTTTGTATATTTTCCAAATTAATTCGCCAAATAATGTATTTGTCCAAGCAAACCAATGTCTTGTGAATTTTTTAGGATCGTTTTTATGAAAAGACTCATGCATAAATCCAGTTCCACCATGTGTATTGACCAGTGTTTTAATACAATTACGAATCTCCTCATCATTTGTTGAGGTCTGCGCCCGCATAATAATGGACATCGGCCAGATCATATCTCTTCCTATGTGAGGTCCACCAATGCCTTCTGCTGCTGTTCCCTTAAAAAAGAATGGATTTTTATCAGACAAAACAAAGTTACGCGTACGTTGATAAACTTCGTTATTTAGATCTACAGCTCCTAAATAAGGTAGGGCCAACAAACTAGGGATATTTGCATCATCCATCATAAGATGGCTCGAAAAACCGTCTACTTCAAATGCGTAAATCCGGCCCAGTGTCGGATGGTCGATGATACCATATTTATTGACTGCTGCTTCGACCTCATTGGCAAGCGCTTCCATTTTTGCAGCGAGCTCGTGTTCATTTTTAACCTTTTTCAAGATCTCGGCAGACTGTCTAAGGCTAACAATCGCAAATAAATTGGATGGAATAAGAAATGAGAAAATTGTAGAATCGTCTGACGGTCGAAAACTAGAGCAAATCAAGCCAACTGGATTTACAGGATATCCGTAGCCATCTACCTGTAATGTGTCGGATCCTCTGGATGTTGTTCGCTCAAATTTATATGGGCCTAGACTATCTTTACGTTGTTGCTCAACGAAAGTCTGATATATTTTATGTTGTGCTTCTAACCATTCTTCATTAAATGGACTGCTGTCATTTGTTTCTTTCCAATAATGATAAGCTAATCGAATTGGATAACACAATGAATCGATTTCCCATTTTCGTTCATGAATTCCAGGTTTCATGTTTGTGTGATCACTGAACCATTCGCCTTTCTTTGTTGGATCGTTATAAAATGCATTGGCATAAGGATCAATATTGATGCATTTGCTCTGTTTTTGAATTAAGCCAACAATAAGATCCTGCAGTTTTTTGTCTTTTTTCATAAAAGGGAGGTACGGCCATACCTGCGCACTGCTGTCACGCAACCACATCGCGTCAATATCCCCTGTAATCACATAGGTATAATTTCTTCCGTTTTGGACATAGGGAAATACGGTAGTATCTAGGGTATTAGGAAAGCAGTTGTTAAATAACCAAGCCAGTTCCTTATTTTTAACATTTTTCTGAAATTCTACAATTGCATCTTCGATTACCTTGCTCGAGAAAAGTCTTTTCTCTTTACCTGTCCGAACAGTGGGAAAAGAATGTTCCTGAGCGAATGAAAATTTGCTTGTAAGTGCACCTGCGGTTAACAGGGTTGCGTTTTGGATAAATGTTCTGCGTTTCATGCTTATTAGGGCTATTTTTTATGATTTAAGGTTATTTACTGAAATGCAAGATATAAATATTTTTGAATAAAAGGAATAGCAAATACGATTTAGCATGATAAAATTGACTGAACATATGAATAAAGTCAATTTTATTCGGTTAATTTGCGTTTAGGAATGCATTTTGCTAGAAAAAATAATCTTTGAAATAATTTTATGAGGCTTAATATAACAAAAAATAATAATTTACTCCGAATTGTGCTGGCAGGCGTGGGAGTAGGTATTTCCTGCGGAGGTTTTGCCCAGATTAAGAGTCAGCCCTATTCGTATCATTTTTATCAAAAAATGAACGATGCGGTTTATTCTACGGAGACGAGAATGCATACGTCTGCTAAACCATTCGTCATAAAAGACTCTTTATTGTTAGCTAAGTTTGATTCAATCCAATCTAATAAACCCGTTTCTTCGTCTAATTGGTTCATGCGCAAAATCTTTAACGAACATCTTATTCAGGTTGAAAAAGACGATTACACATTTTACGCAGACTATTTGCCTGATATGTATATTGGAAAAGATATGCAAGGTGACAAACGTCGTACTTGGATGAATGGTAGAGGATTTCAGGTGGGATTGAATGTAGGAAACAAATTTACATTGAATACCTCTGCATTTGAAAACCAAGCTGTCTTTCCTAAATATTTAGATGATTATATTGTTGCACATAAAGTTATTCCGGGTCAAGGAAATACAAAATTTCAGTCCAAGAATAAAATGGACTGGATGTATGCGACAGCTAGTATGACTTATGACGCCCATAAGTATATCCAGGCAACTTTGGCTTACGACAAAAACTTTATCGGGGATGGCTATCGATCGATGCTTTTATCGGATTTTTCTTCAAACTATGCGCATCTGAAATTGACCGGGACCATAGGGAATGTTCAATATACTTCGATCTGGGCGTATATGAATGATCCGACGCATCCTAGGCAAGATTTGACGGGTACAACTCCGATGGAAGGGCAGAATAATACACGTTTAGGAGACGGAAAAAAATGGGGTGCTTTCCAATACTTGGATTGGAATGTGACAAATAAGTTATCGATAGGCTTTTTTCAGTCTGTCGTTTGGGCTGCTCAAGATGAAGCCGGTAAAAGAGGTTTTGATTTTAGTTATATTAGTCCAATTATCTTTATTCGACCTGTTGAAAGTAATAACTCAACGTCGCCTGACAAAATGTTTTTGGGATTGACCTCCAAATATAAATTACCTTATAGATTGACTGCATATGGACAGTTTTTACTGGGTGAATTTACTGCTAAAGAGTTCTTCGCCGGTAACGGATATGCGCACAACAAATGGGGAGCACAACTTGGCGTAAGGGGATATGATATGTTTGGTGTGAAGAATTTAAATTTTCTTGCCGAGTATAATACAGCAAGACCATATACTTACGCACACTTTAAATCGTATTCAAACTACAGTAACAATGCCGAACCATTGGCCCATCCGAAAGGGGCAAACTTTAGAGAGCTTGTTGGTCTTGTGAATTATGCCTGGGATAGATGGGACTTTTCGTTACAGGGCATGTTTACCCAAAATGGGCTGGATCTACCTGATGGAAGTAATATGGGAGGAGATATTTTTCAATCCTATCGAACGATACCAAATCTATATGGAAACCATATAGCGCAAGGAATAAAGAACAATATCTATTATGCGGATGCTAAGGCTGCCTATGTGCTTAACCCCAAGTATAACCTTCGCTTAGAACTTGGTTATACCCAACGTTACGCAAAAGCACAATATGAAACACCGGTAGTCAATAAGTCTGGTGTTGTGTCATTTGGACTTCGCTCAAGTTTCCGGGCAATTTATAACGATTTATAGAAATTATATAAATCGAACTATATTTGAAATAGGACAAACTATATTGATTCGACTATAGGATCAATATAGTTTGTTTTTAAAACCATGTCTCAGGAAAAATGGACAACATAGGAGAGAAAGCTTGATACAGCCAGCATAAAATATCCGATGGTTGACGATCCTTTCTTATGATTTATTACGGCTTAAAAACGATCTATTTAAACAGAAAATGGCATGGGTTCGCTCCGTTAGCCAATGGACCAGTGCAAAAATAATTATATTTCAATGAAAAAAATCCTCATACTGAATGGCCCAAATTTGAATTTGTTGGGTGTAAGGGAGAAATCGATTTATGGTAGCCAGGACTTCCTTAGCTACTTTGAAGAACTTAAACAACAGTTTGAAAAGGTACAATTGCACTATTTTCAAAGCAATTCAGAAGGAGGGTTAATCGATAAGATCCACGAAGTTGGTTTTGAATTTGATGGAATTGTGTTGAATGCTGGAGCGTATACGCATACATCTGTTGCTATTGGAGATGCAATTGCGGCTGTTACAACACCTGTAATTGAAGTTCACATAAGCAATGTCCATCAAAGAGAGGAGTTTCGCCATCATTCGTTCCTGGCAAAGAATTGTAAAGGGGTGATCTGTGGTTTTGGCCTGGATAGCTACAGATTGGGTATCGAGGCGTTTATTAAATAATATCTTCTTTTGCAAGGAAGAGAAAAAATAGCT
>NZ_DKSP01000191.1:0-2160 GCF_002472745.1 Sphingobacterium sp. UBA7253
GAGAGGTATTTTTTTGTAAAATTCTTAAGTGTTATTTTTTGTACAGGAAAATCGGCCTCATCGTCACCGAGAATGATGCCCGTTTTGACTCCATCCATGCGATTTATTTCGGAGACAACATCAAGGCTTCGCTTTATATTACTTCGTCCTAGAATATCGGCTATATGGATCTCCAGATCTGTAGATACAGAGGGCTCTAAAAGAACAACGCTCTTTACGTTCTTCTTAACGACAGGGTCCAAACGATTAACAATAAAAGGGACCGCATCTGCTCCAAATGAATATCCAACGACGAAAAGACGCATATTCTGCCGTGAGGATAGCAAAGTCCTCAAGGTATTAGAAATATCTTCTGCTATCTCTTTCGGGCTTTTCTTCTTCCAGAAATAATTTTTTGAATCAAGAGCTGCAACAGTATATCCTGCTCCAGCAATTAGCTCACAGAGCTTATTTGAGAACGAATTGAATCCTCCATCTCCACTCAGATAGAGAACCAGGGGTAGTACAGCTTTATTATTCCAATATTTCATGTCAATCAAACGTTGTTGAGCAAAAGCATGAAATGCTATGCTACCAATTATAAATAAAGTGGCTAATTTTTTCATCTGTATGAGATTTACATGAAGCTATTCATTCGGTTTCATCACTTTGACCAGTGCTATAGGAAGTTGTAAGAGATCAAAATCGTTATCAAATATAAGGTATTTATTTTCCCAAAATGTCGCATACTTCTCTTTAAAATCACGCAGACTATGGTAATGTTTAAAGTTTCCCAATCGTGTTGAGGCAAACTTCATAATCTTTTCAGCGGGACTATCTGTCGCTCCCAAGCCCGTCATTGGCACCATGCCCAAATTTAGATAGACATACTTTTTGGCTTTAGCATATGCAATAAGCTCAACAATCAATGCATCCATACTCCCACCTGGTGCGTCAAGCGATTTTCGGATCATATCATAAGTGCACTCATCTTTAGCATAATCGGGAATAATATTCAGAAAGGCGACAATATTATTTTGCTCATTTTTCAATACAATAATATCTTGCATAATAAGCTCATTTTCATCAAACATTCCTTGCGAAAAAACCATTTCCTTTTTATCAAATTCTTTCAACCATTCATTGGAAATCAATCTTAGCTCGTCTATAATTGCTTTTTCCTGCGGAGCTTTCAACACCTCCGTTGTAAAACCCTTTTTTTGAATTGCATTAAGTCCATTACGTAATGACTTACGGTCTTTTCCTTCTAGCTTGAATGTTTCCAATTCTAATACAGCCTCCTGTCCAATGGTGATTTTTTGCTTACGAAGAGATGAAAAATGAACCAAGCTATTTTCATCAACACGGTAATAAATGGCCTTTAAACCATTCGCATAACAATATTGATCAAATTCTTGAACCAGCTCTTCCTTATCCCCCTGCTCACAGACAGGTTCATCCAATACGATAGCAAATTCATTCGCCAAGCGATAAGCGGTAAATCCCTCCGAGACTTCTGAGAAGAACAGACTCTTATCTTTTCCCAATTTAAAGAAGTCCATCGGAGACTGTCCAAACTCAATTAGTAATTGTTCTGCATGCTCCATTTCGGAGCTACTCGAATCTTCGTCATCAATCAGCCGAGGACGTGCAAGTGCGTAGATCAATAAGAACCAACAAAATAGTCCCAAAACTTGAGTGATGCGCAAAAATTCTTGACCAAAAGCTGTTTGTGGCATCAATTCATCATCTGCAAACAACAGAAAACTCCGTGCCGTATGATATATTGATTGTCCCCATGTAAAGTCTAGCCCGAAATGTTGCTTATCAATGAAGTAAAAACTCAACACATCAAACAGGCATATCGCTATCAGAGCGACAAAAAATGTGATAAACCCAATTCTTACCCAACGAATATTACTCTTGATGCGATATTGTTTATAGCTCATTGCCAATAAAATCAACGTCAACAAAGCAACCGATGCCTCTTCATAGTCCAGTGCCTTAAACACATGTCCAAACAGCGACAAAGCACTAAACACCACGGCGATCCAGAACGCAATACGGAAACCTTTAATCAGGTATGCCGAAGTTACCAATAGTCCTAAGCCCAAAACCAATACCATAAATTTAGAAGCATGAATTGCTTCTAGCGGTAAATAAAAACGATCAAGTTTCATA
>NZ_DKSP01000191.1:2288-7263 GCF_002472745.1 Sphingobacterium sp. UBA7253
CCAAGTTTCATACGATCAGCCAAAGGTGGTGTCAATACGGAAACAAGATTTACCACACCTAAGAAAAATATAAGCAACGCCGGTCCAATGCGTGCCAGCAATTGCTTACCACGCCACGCAAAGGCAAGGATTCCCAAGAGTAATGGAAGCCAAAATTCGAATGCCCGATAGAGAATTGTAATGCCCAATCCTTCTGCCTGCGAGTAGCCGTACGCTTTAAAAATATACAGCATGGTCAGCTCTACAGCCCCAAGGCCACGTAGAAAAGGAGACACAATCATCAATACGACCGAAACAGTATAGGCAATAGCCGCAGCCTCGAAGGAGTGGTCCAAACCAAGAGCATACATACTTACAAAAGCATGGGCAATACCGCAACATTCGACGACCATGGACGCCAACATGGTACCCAACAAATATTTTAGCTTGACTTCTCCCGAAAATATTTCATCGATGTTAGAGGCTACAGCAGGAAACTTTAATTCGACCCAGCGATAAATGCCTTTGTGTGTCCGAAAAGACCAAACGAGCCAAAATACAACAGCCAGGAGCAGTCCCAAAACCACCAATGAGATCCAGGCATCACCAAAATTTTTATTATGCCAGATCGTATACAATATAACAGGTACACCAATCATAAAGACCGTCAGTAGTCCGACATAGCCATACAGCGCCCCTGCTTGGTGAATTTGCGTCGTATTCAAATTTCTTTTCCGCAACTCCGTTGTTGTATATGCCAAAGAACTAATTCCACCCGCAGGAAGAAACACACTGAGTAAATTTCTCTTCAGGAAAAGATCAATGGCGATTCTCAGATTAATAGAAAGACCGATCGCTTTAAAACTCTGCACATACATCAATCCCTGAAGCACAATATAGACGATGGTAATTCCAACTCCAACTGAAACCCAGGTTAGGTTGGCTGCGCGCAACTGCGGAATAATTGCCGCAAGCTCTTTCCGCTCATTTCTAAAAAAAACGAAGGCCAATAAGATAACCAAAACAGCTATTAATTCCTTCCAATAGGTCTTTGGCGAAAAATGTCGAATCCGTTGAGCAATAGTTTTGGCCATATGATCGTTTAATGATGAATAACCTTTAAATATATTATAAACACTAAAATAAAGCTAATCGTTTGAAAATGACTAATTGTTAATTTTTCGTCAATTCTTTTCACATTAATCAGTAATTTTCCTGCATGAAAGAGAAAAAGGTTTTGTTCATCGGACTTGTGTGGCCAGAGCCAACATCTTCAGCGGCGGGTTTTCGCATGATGCAATTAATTGAAACGTTCACTACCCGCTCTTATCACATTACATTTGCTTCGGCTGCTGCGAAGTCACCTTATAGTGCCCCTTTGCAGTCTCTCGGGATACATGAACAAGCAATCGTACTCAATAGCAATAGCTTCGACGATTTTATTACTCAACTACAGCCCGATATTGTTGTTTTTGATCGTTTTATGGTAGAAGAACAATATGGTTGGCGTGTCGCACAGCATTGTCCCGATGCACTCCGCATACTCGACACGGAAGACTTGCATTTTTTACGCCAGGCGAGACAGGCATCCGTCAAAAATAAAGGTGATTTCTCCTTTCAAGAGTTATTTACAGACACCGCTAAACGGGAAATTGCCTCTATTCTGCGAAGTGACCTCTCTTTGATTATCTCCGAATCCGAAATGAAGATTCTTATCGAAGAATTTCGAATTTCACCCGACATCCTCTATTACCTCCCTTTCCTTGAACACGAGATCAGTTCTACTGAAATTACTCAATGGAAGCCCTTTGAAGAGCGTAAGAACTTACTATTCATCGGAAATTTTATCCATGAGCCGAACTGGCATACGGTTCAATATCTAAAAACACAAATCTGGCCCCAATTACGGAAGATGCTTCCCAAAGTAGAATTGCACATTTATGGTGCCTACGCAACCCAAAAAGTACTCCAGTTAAACAACTCTAAAGAGAATTTCCTGATCAAGGGACGGGCGGAATCTGCTCGTCTTACCATGGAAAACTACCGAGTACTGGTCGCTCCAATTCAATTTGGTGCCGGCGTAAAAGGAAAGTTTATCGACGCCATGCAAACCGGCACACCATCTGTCACCACGACAGTTGGAGCAGAAGCCATGAAGGGTAATTTGGACTGGAATGGTTTTATCGAAGACGATCCCGAAACTTTCTGCCGAAAGACTGTCGAGCTTTACGAAAACGAGGATCTTTGGAAAACGGCCCAAGAACATGGTATCCGTATTATCAACGAGCGTTATGAAAAACGAAAGTATCAGGCCGACTTTATGACGAATCTATCTTTGTTAAAAGCGCAGATTGACAGGCACCGCCAACAAAACTTTATTAGTCAGATATTGTTGCACCACACGATGCAAAGCACAAAATATATGTCTTTATGGATTGAGGAAAAGAATAAATAGATTTTAGTTGACTTCACGCCACCAAGGCGCGTATACTGTATCTAATCTATTAAAATGGATCATTTCCCCTATTTTTGGCGTAAGGAGAGTGATCTGTTCTTTGTTCGCTGTCTCGTAAAATTTCTCCATTGGCTCTTTCCAGTCGTGCATAGCCAACGCGAACTTAGAAGAATGAACGGGCAAAATAGCTTGAGCTTTCAGATCCTTCGTTTCAGCAGCCCATTCGTCAGGTAAGGAATGGATATAATGCCAGGCATCGTTATATTGGCCATTTTCCAAAATTGCTAAATCAAATGGACCGAATTGGTCACCTATCTTTTTGAAGTGCTTACCATATCCGCTGTCTCCACCCAAGAAAATAGTGTACTGGGAAGTTTTTAACACAAAGGATGTCCACAAGGTATTATTCCGTGTAAATCTTCGCCCAGAAAAGTGCCTTGCGGGTGTGAAGGTTACCTGAAAATCGGGCGCCAGTTTTATCTGGTCGTACCAATCACCCTCGATGATCTGATCGGCCTTATATCCCCAAGACTCAAAATGCGACCCCACGCCAAGACCACAAATCACCTGACCGACTTTATCCCTCAATTTCACAACAGTCTCATAGTCCAGATGATCGTAATGATCATGAGAGATAAACAAATAGTCAATTTTCGGAAAAACCATCGTCGCATAGTCGACAGACATCTTAAATGCTTTATTGCTACCTGGGATAGGAGAAGCATTTTGGCTGAACACCGGATCAACCAATATTAATTTCCCATCTAACTTCATCAGGTAGGAGGAGTGACCAAACCAAATCAGAACGTCATCTGCGGGAAGATGTGCTAAATCGCATTCCATAGCAGGCAATACGTTGATCGGTTTCAAGTGGGGATTTTTGTTGAAAAGGAAATCCCACAGCAAAGAGGCCATATTGACATCGCTTTTCAACGACGGCGTTACTTCGAGATTATGAAAAATACCATTTTTAAAATTTGGTGACTGTTTCATCCGCTCCAGTCGAGCTCCTTTGAAACTTCCACCAAACATTGGATGAACAAAATAATAGAGTACTCCACTGATAAGAACAATCAATAGAGCCCCTAAAATAATCCATCCCATATTCCGCATCAGAAATTATTCTTCCACATCATGGATTCCACCGGACGGATGGTTTTGCCATTGTATTTTGCGTTACCTTTGGTATTATAAAATGTTTCGATATCGCCTTCTACGGCAAAATAGATCAATTGTCCAATAGGCATTCCCGCGTAAACCCGAACAGGTTGGGCAACCGAAATTTCCAAGGTCCAGGTATTACAGAAACCGACGTCACCCTTTCCTGCAGTTGCATGGATATCTATCCCTAAGCGACCAGTACTCGATTTGCCCTCTAAAAAAGGAACATGCTTATGCGTCTCGGTGTATTCTTGCGTAACGCCTAAATAAAGGGTATTGGGTTCCAATACAAAACCTTCTTCCGGGATTTCAAAATGCTGAATTTCATTGTGTTTCTTGGCATCAAGTACACGGTCTGCATATGTTGCCAAATATTTCCCCAAATGCACATCGTAGGAATTTGTTCCCAAACATTTACGATCAAATGGTTGAATGACAATACTGCCATTTTCAATCTCTTCGAGAATTCTTTTATCAGATAAAATCATGTGTATCAAAATAGCAAAAGCGTCAGGCAATGCTATACAAATTCAAAAATACAGTTCTCCCACTAATTTTACTTCATTTTTCAAAACAAAAATCTGCGATTTGTTTTTTAAATTTGGGTATGAGTCTAGTGTATCTACGTGAAATTGATAATCAAACCAAATTTGCAATTTGGCGAATTGAGGAATCGGACGACGATTTACTGTCGAAACTTCAATTGGATGAACGTGAAAAAGCAAAATTGGGGTCCTTCAATAAAGGGAAAAGACGGTTACATTGGCTTGCCACACGTGTTCTCCTGCGAACCTTATTAAACACATCCCGCTATATCGAATGTCCTTCGGATGCAAATGGCAAGCCTTATCTCGCCAATTTTCCCCAAAAAATATCACTTTCGCACTCATTTGATTATGCAGCAGCTATGATCAGTACAAAAGGAGAGGTTGGTATCGACATGGAAATCATCAAAACAAAAGTAGAGCGCATCCAACATAAGTTTTTAAAACCTGCGGAGCTTGCATTCATCGCGCAGGATGATAGCCGCTATGAGCAGCTTTATGCTTGTTGGTGCGCCAAAGAAGCAATTTATAAACTTCAAGGCAATGCAGGGGTTTCCTTCTTGAACAACATGACCATACAACCATTCGAATACCAAACGCAAGGTATATTAAAACTTGAACTCGACAGCGATCAAAATAAGCATATTTATGATGTACATTACGAGAAGTTCAATGAATATATGCTCGCTTACGCTGTAGAATAGGTCCTTTAAAAAAATAATTTTTCTCAATTTCAATGAATTAGCACACAGACAGCACTTTTTTTTTGTGCTTTTTGAAAAAGCTTCTATATTTGCATCATCGAAAACGATATGGCCCGTTCGTCTAGGGGTTA